>NZ_JAQFJJ010000012.1:0-79909 GCF_030440005.1 Streptococcus sp. SP1 | reverse complement strand
AGATAAGGAAGTCGCTTAGCAAGAGATTGAGCCTAGATGATCTAGGCTCATTTGGGAGTTTAGCTCAGCTGGGAGAGCATCTGCCTTACAAGCAGAGGGTCAGCGGTTCGATCCCGTTAACTCCCATAGGTCCCGTAGTGTAGCGGTTATCACGTCGCCCTGTCACGGCGAAGATCGCGGGTTCGATTCCCGTCGGGACCGTTAGGATAATGAAAATTATTTTAAGACTCGTTAGCTCAGTTGGTAGAGCAATTGACTTTTAATCAATGGGTCACTGGTTCGAGCCCAGTACGGGTCATATTTTGCGGGTTTGGCGGAATTGGCAGACGCACCAGATTTAGGATCTGGCGCTTTACGGCGTGGGGGTTCAAGTCCCTTAACCCGCATAGAAGAATAATAATGAGCCGGCTTAGCTCAGTTGGTAGAGCATCTGATTTGTAATCAGAGGGTCGCGTGTTCAAGTCATGTAGCCGGCATTTTTTTATATAAAGAAAGTGATGCGAACGTAGTTCAGTGGTAGAACACCACCTTGCCAAGGTGGGGGTCGCGGGTTCGAATCCCGTCGTTCGCTTGAGGAGGCCGGGGTGGCGGAACTGGCAGACGCACAGGACTTAAAATCCTGCGATTGGTAACGATCGTACCGGTTCGATTCCGGTCCTCGGCATAGATTTAGGTTGAAAGAAGCACCCTTAGCTCAACTGGATAGAGTACCTGACTACGAATCAGGCGGTTAGAGGTTCGACTCCTCTAGGGTGCATGGTCGTGAGACTATGTAAGAATAGAATAAGAACGAGCACCCTTAGCTCAACTGGATAGAGTACCTGACTACGAATCAGGCGGTTAGAGGTTCGACTCCTCTAGGGTGCATAAGGCGTAAGCTTTAGAACGGGAAGTAGCTCAGCTTGGTAGAGTACTTGGTTTGGGACCAAGGTGTCGCAGGTTCGAATCCTGTCTTCCCGATATTATGGCGGTGTAGCTCAGCTGGCTAGAGCGTCCGGTTCATACCCGGGAGGTCGGGGGTTCGATCCCCTTCGCCGCTATATTGTTGATCTTGTTGGACCTTTAGCTCAGCTGGTTAGAGCTCTCGGCTCATAACCGAGTGGTCGTAGGTTCAAGTCCTACAAGGTCCATTATAAGTTTTGGAGGATTACCCAAGTCCGGCTGAAGGGAACGGTCTTGAAAACCGTCAGGCGTGTAAAAGCGTGCGTGGGTTCGAATCCCACATCCTCCTTTTTAAATTAACGCGGGATGGAGCAGCTCGGTAGCTCGTCGGGCTCATAACCCGAAGGTCGTAGGTTCAAATCCTGCTCCCGCAATTTGGCTCGGTAGCTCAGTTGGTAGAGCAATGGATTGAAGCTCCATGTGTCGGCGGTTCGATTCCGTCTCGCGCCATTTCCTTTATTAATAAGCGGGTGTAGTTTAGTGGTAAAACTACAGCCTTCCAAGCTGTTGTCGCGAGTTCGATTCTCGTCACCCGCTTTGAACTTTTGTTCAATTTTTACCAAGTTATTTAACTTGGGCGCGTAGCTCAGGTGGTTAGAGCGCACGCCTGATAAGCGTGAGGTCGGTGGTTCGAGTCCACTCGTGCCCATTTTGGAGAATTACTCAAGAGGCTGAAGAGGACGGTTTGCTAAATCGTTAGGTCGGGTAACTGGCGCGGGGGTTCGAATCCCCCATTCTCCGTATAACTATGAAGTTTGAGATAGGATCTCAAACTATTTTTTGTATTTTTGTAGGTTTTTTATGTTATTGAAACGTTTTTTTAAGATATTTAGTCTCTTGTTTGTTTTAGTTGTAGCAGGGGTTCTGTTTTTATTCCCATCAGTTCGAAATACTATTGTTATAAAATCTTCTGATGTTTTAACTATTTTTGATCAAGCTATTTCTATTCCGTTTGCTGTAATTGAGTCTAAGTCAAATGACATAAAAAATTTATCAAAGATTAATGATGAAAATATTTCTTTAAAGTCTAAAATATATCAGATAGATATTAATCACTCTAAATTAAATCGTTTAGAGTCTGAAAATAAAGAGTTAAAGGATTTATTGAATTTAAAAAATTCTGTATCAGGTTCAAAACAAGTTGTTGGGGAGATTGTTGACAGAAATTACAGTTCTTGGAATGAACAGTTTGTGATTGATAAGGGGAGTTCTGATGGAATTTCAGACTCAATGTTTGTTCTTTCTTCAGGGGGGGTTATAGGAGTTGTTGATAACTTGGAGAAAAACTCTAGTAGAATTAAATTACTGGTTGGGAATGATATTTCTTCTCAACATTTGACACTTAAGATTGAAGATAAAACACAATCTATCTTTGCTTTATTAATTGGCTTTGATGATAAAACGGGTGAGTTTCGTTTGCTGCAAATTGGTGATTCTGTTGACATTAAAAAAGGGTCTCTTGTTTCAACAAGTGGGCTCGGTAAATATAAGACCGGTGATTTACCTGTTGGTACGGTATCTTCAGTAAAAAAAGCATCAGATCAGTTAGGACAAGAAATTAGAGTAAAACCTAAAGCAAGTTTGGATGTTAATCGTTATGTACTTCTGATTGGAGAATAATGTGAGATTATTACGAAAATACTATTTTTTTCCTTTGTTATTGTTTTTGTCTTTATTTATTGATGGGCAATTTTCTTTCATCTTCTCGCGTTTTATTCCAAATCAATTTGAAGCTATTTCATTTCTATTTTTTTATGGCTTTATGATGTTGAGTCTCTATTTTTCAGAGATATGTTGTATTTGGTTGGGTATTTTCTTTGGTTTTTGTTTTGATGTGTATTTTCTAAATACTCTTGGAATCTCCTTTTTGATATTTCCATTATTACAAATAATATTTTATCAGTGGAATCAAGTTATTCTGCTTAATCGTTTAACTCGCTTTTTAACATTTTTACTAACGATTTTTTGTTTTCAACTTCTTGCTTCATTTCTTGAGATTTTTTTAATTGGTATTAAATTTGATTTATTTTCGTTAGTTGTTTTCCAAATTGCACCAAGTTTACTTCTGAATTTATTTTTGTTACTGATCTTTCAACCTCTATTTGAAAAGATTTATTTATAAATTCGAAACAAAAATGTAACAATAGCGTAACATAAATTAGTGATAAAATTTGTTATACTAGTTAGTGTCTTATTGGAAAGGGAAAATTTATCTAATGAAGAAAAAATTATTTGCCACAATCTTATTGAGTACAGTTGCTTTATCACAAGGTGCTGTCGTAGCTGGTGTATCAGCTGACTCCACAGATGATAAGATTGCTGCTCAAGACAACAAAATCAATAGTATTAATCAACAACAACAAAGTGCACAAGCTCAGGTAGATCAAATCCAAGGTCAGGTATCTGAAATTAAAAAACAACAAGAAAATCTTCAAGCTGAAAATGATCGTTTGAATGAAGAATCTGAACGATTGTCAGCTGAGATCGATGAGTTGTCAAAAAATATTGTTGCTCGTCAAGAATCACTTGCAAATCAAGCACGTAGTGCTCAAACAACTGGGACTGCCACAAGCTATATTAATGCGATTGTTAGTTCTGGATCTTTGACAGAAGCTATCTCACGTATTTCTGCTATGAATGAAATTGCAGATGCTAACAACAAAATGTTGCAAGAGCAAAAACGTGATAAAGAAGATATTGCACAAAAACAAAAAGAAAACAACGATGCTATCAATACTGTCATTGCAAACAAACAGCAATTAGAAGATGATGCGCAAGCTTTGTCAACAAAAGAAGCTGAATTGAAGGTTGCGCAATTGAACTTGGCAGCTGAAAAATCATCTGCTGAAAACGAAAAGAATGCTTTGTTGCAACAAAAAGCTGAAGCTGAAAAAGCGGCAGCGGCAGCGGCAGCAGCTGAAGCAGCTTACCGTGCGAAACAAAAGGAACAACAAGCAGCTGTGAAGGCCTCTGCTAACACAACTCTTCAAGCACAAGTTCAAGCGGCAGCTCAAACACCTGCTGCAACACCAGCGGCAGCTCAACCTGCTGTTCAAACTCAAGCAGCGACTGCACCTGCAGCAACTACTTCTCGTCCAAATTACAGCTCATCTGCTTCTTCTTATCCAGTTGGTGAATGTACATGGGGTGCGAAAGTTTTAGCTCCTTGGGCAGGTAATTTCTGGGGTAATGGTGGACAATGGGCAGCAAGTGCAGCAGCAGATGGTTTCCGTACTGGATCTCAACCACAAGTTGGTGCGATTGCATGTTGGAATGATGGTGGATATGGACACGTAGCAGTCGTTACAGCGGTTCAATCTACAACAAGCATTCAAGTATCTGAGTCTAACTATTTAGGTAATCGTAGCATTGGTAATTATCGTGGTTGGTTTAACCCAACAACAGCTCAAGGGACAGTTACTTATATTTATCCAAACTAAAAATGACATTGAAGTGGGACGTTTGTCCTACTTCTTTTTTTTAAAGTTTGCAGGTGGTCCTAGTTTTTGTATTTTCCATAAATTAATATTTGAATATTTGACAAAAAAGCGATAAAATGATGGTAGGAGAAATTTGTGCTGAGTGTACAATATGGTTTTAGATTTTAGTGGAGGAAATCATGTCATTTTCTGATTTAATGCTCTTTGCCTTGTCGTCAAATCAAGAATTGGCTCAACGTGTGTCTCGTGAAATGGGACTACCGCTTGGAAAGTCAACGGTTCGTCAATTTTCTGATGGAGAAATTCAGGTTAATATTGAAGAATCAATTCGTGGGAAAGATGTTTATATTTTACAATCTACTAGCTCACCGGTTAACGATAATCTAATGGAAATTTTGATCATGGTAGATGCGTTGAAACGTGCTAGTGCGCAATCAATTAATGTGGTGATGCCGTATTATGGCTATGCTCGTCAAGACCGGAAAGCTCGAGCTCGTGAACCAATTACATCTAAGTTGGTAGCCAATATGCTTGAGGTTGCTGGAGTTGATCGTCTGTTGACAATTGATTTGCACGCCGCTCAAATTCAAGGTTTCTTTGATATTCCTGTGGACCACTTGATGGGGGCTCCTTTAATTGCTGATTATTTCGAGCGCCGTGGTATGATTGGAAAAGACTATGTTGTTGTCAGTCCAGACCATGGTGGAGTAACCCGGGCACGTAAGTTAGCTGAATTTTTGAAGACACCAATTGCAATTATCGACAAACGTCGGAGTGTTGATAAGATGAATACGAGTGAAGTCATGAACATCATTGGGAATGTTGAAGGTAAGACTTGTATTTTAATTGATGATATGATTGATACAGCAGGTACGATCTGCCACGCGGCTGATGCTCTTGCAGAAGCTGGTGCTGTTGAAGTCTATGCGAGCTGTACTCATCCTGTCCTATCAGGGCCAGCGATGGAAAATATTCAAAAGTCTGCGATCAAGAAGCTGGTTGTCTTGGATACAATTTATTTACCAGAAGAGCACTTGATTGATAAGATTGAACAAATTTCGATTGCGAAACTTCTTGCTGAGGCTATTATTCGTATTCATGAAAATCGGCCACTTTCACCTTTGTTTGAAATTGGAAATGCGAAGAAATCTTAAAAATAATGAAGAGGCTGGGGAACTAGTCTCTTTTTTAGGAAAGGAGATGTTATGAAAGTAGTAGAATGGTGGCAGAAACGGGAAAAAGAAAAGAAACAGAAAAAATTTCTCACTGCAGCTCAACAGTTAGAAGCTAAGGCGGATCCGAGTTTACCGAAGAAAAGATTACCAAAGAATGGTGCAGTGAAATAAACAAACCAAATATGAAAGACATCGTTGGGCGGTTTCTGAAAGAATGATAGTAAATATCATGGAACGATTCATGAAATTGTTTTGGATAGGTATTTGAAAGAATGAACAGGATGTAATATAAACAACCAAATACTTAGTGGAAATAAGGATTTATCACTATTGTGAAGCTGTAGGAAGTGTATTCGGAATGGCTCTCAAATCTTGTATGTTTTGCATTTAAATAAATAGAAATCTTAAACTTTTTTAAAAAAATAAGAAAAAAAGTCTTGACATAGGAAGAATATCCTAGTATACTAGTCATAGTTACGAAGTAACGATTAATTTTTGAAAAGAAAAAAGGAGATAAAACAATGAAAAAAGTTTTATTATCATCAGTAGCAGCTCTTGCAGTATTTGCTGCAGCAGCACCTGTATTTGCACAAGGTGAAAACTCAAATGCATCTAACCAATTGATCCAAAAGAAATATGTTTCTTGGCGTGATGCAGCAGATGAAGCTAACACTCAAGTAGCAGCTCATGAAGCAGAAATCAAAGAAGAAACTCTTCGTCAACCAGGCGTTGTAGCAGCACAACAAGCTCTTGATAAAGCTAATGCAATTGTTGGTCATGACCACGAACAAGCAGTAAAACGTGCTCAAGAAGACTATAACACTGCTTATAACGAAGCATACAACACAGTACGCAACCGTTACATCCAAGTTCTTCAACAAAAATACATTGAAGCTGCTAAAGCTCAAGGTAACTACTACGATGAAACAGCTGTAGAAGCTAACCGTACAAATGAACAACGTATTGCAGATGACATCAAAGCTCAAACTGGTAAAGATGTTACTGTTACTACAGATGAAAAAGGTAACGTTGTAGTTAAAGACGAAAAAGGTAACGTTATTGGTACTGTTGACAAAAACGGTAAACTAGTTAAAGCTGATGCTAAAGCTGGTAAAGCTCTTCCAAAAACAAGCGCAGTTAAATAATTTGATTATTAATTAGCTCGAAACGAATATCACTGAGTCCTAGGGCTCAGTGATATTTTTTAGAGAAAAAATCGTCATAAGGAGATCAATGAAATGAAAAGAGCTGAGAAAAAAGCTTCAAATAAATTGGCTGGGATCATGATTGCTCTTGCTGCAGTTGTCGTAATTGTTGCTGGTTTTATTTTCTTCAATCCATTTGGGGGAGGGAAATCTTCTGGCACAGCTAAAAAGACAACGAGTACAAGCTCAACCAAACAAGCGGCTAAATATGAACCAAGTCAAGAAGAAAAAGATTATTTAAAAAATCGTTTTGCCCAATTAACTGCGGTTAATCCAGAAACAATTGGTTATGTTTATGCACCAGGTACTGAATTGGATGAACCAGTAGTTCAAACGACTGATAATGAAACCTATTTGAATAAGACCTTTGATGGTGGGAACGAACCTCTTATGGGAACTGTTTTCATGGATACAGATAACAAAAAGGACTTTAGCGATCGTTTGACGTGGCTCTTCGGTCATGCACGTGGCAGTAAAGTTGCAGATCATCGCATGTTTAATGATGTTAATTTCTATGATAAACAAGATTATTTTGACCAACATCCCTATGTTGTGATTGAAACTCCTGATCGTAAATATTACTACGAAGCGATGTGCTTGGTTATCGTCCCAGAGGATACTGCCTTTTATCGTACAAGCTTTACAGATGATAAAGACTTTACAACGCAGTTAAAAAAAGTTTACGAAGATGGGCAAACTAAGAATCCAAATATCAAGATCAAGGCATCTGATAAATATTTGGTATTGTCAACTTGTCGTGAAGAGGATGAAACCATTCGTGCGAACCTTTATCTTCGTCAAATCCCTGATTCAGAAATGAAGGATTTTGTGGCGAAACATGCAGATCAATTGAAATATGTGGCAACACGTGATCAACAATAATAACAAAAAGGCTTAGGCCTTTTTTGTTATGTCTAGTATTTGTAGGAAATATCTTGTAATCTGTTCATCTATCTTCTTTTTATCCTATATCTAGCAGGTTGAGCCTTTGCGATGGACTTCCATTTATAGTATAATGAATATAAGTGTATTTGGAGGTGTTTTATGGATTTAACGAAACGTTTTAATAAGAATCTAAATCGGATTGAAGTTTCTTTGATTCGTCAGTTTGACCAATCAATTTCTTCCATTCCTGGAGTCTTGCGTTTGACGTTGGGGGAACCGGATTTTACAACTCCTGAACATGTGAAAGAAGCTGGAAAGGCTGCGATTGACGCGAACTTTAGTCATTATACAGGAATGAGTGGCTTGCTGGCTTTGCGTGAGGCTGCGAGTCAGTTTGTGGGTGATAAATATGGTATTCACTATCGGCCTGAGGATGAGATATTGGTGACGATCGGTGCGACAGAAGCCCTGTCTGCAACCTTGACAGCAATCTTGGAACCTGGTGATGTGGTGCTACTCCCAGCACCGGCCTACCCTGGTTATGAACCGATTATAAATTTGGTGGGAGCAGATGTTGTTGAAATTGATACGACAGCAGATCGTTTTGTCTTGACTCCTGAAAAGTTGGAAAAGGCTATTCTAGAGCAGGGTGAAAAATTGAAGGCTGTTATTCTCAATTATCCAGCTAACCCAACGGGTGTTACTTATTCGCGCGAACAGATGGCGGAATTGGCTGCTGTCTTAAAAAAATATGAAGTCTTTGTGATTTGTGATGAAGTCTATTCAGAGTTGACTTATACTGGAGAAGCGCATGTCTCTATGGCATCCTTCATTCCTGAGCAGACCATTGTCATTAATGGCTTATCTAAGTCTCATGCCATGACAGGATGGCGCCTTGGCTTTATCTTTGCCCCAGCTGTATTGACAGCCCAACTCATCAAGAGTCATCAGTATTTGGTAACAGCTGCTGGAACTATGAATCAGTATGCTGCGATCGAAGCTTTGACGGAAGGTCGGGATGATGCAGAGCCGATGAAGAAGGAATATGTGAAGCGTCGTGATTACATTATTGAAAAGATGTCTTCGCTTGGGTTTGAGATGATTAAGCCAGATGGAGCTTTCTATATTTTTGCTAAAATCCCAGCTGGTTACAATCAGGATTCCTTTGCTTTCTTACAAGATTTTGCGCGTGAAAAAGCGGTTGCTTTCATTCCTGGTGCTGCTTTTGGCCAATATGGTGAAGGCTATGTGCGTTTGTCGTATGCAGCCAGCATGGAGGTTATCAAGGAAGCTATGAAACGCTTGAAGGAGTATATGGAAGAACATGCTGGAGTCAATTGAGACCCGGGGAATTGTACTGTATAATCGGGAGTTTCGTGAGGATGATAAACTGGTCAAAATCTTCACGGAGAAATCAGGCAAGCGGATGTTTTTTGTAAAACATGCAGGAAAATCACGGTTGAATCCCATGTTGCAACCATTGGTAACGGCAGATATGTTGCTGAAAATCAATGATGAGGGGTTAAGTTATATTGATGATTTTCAAGATGTGCAGGTTTATAAGAAAATCAATGCAGATCTTTTTGCCCTTTCTTATGCGACCTATGTTCTTGCGCTTGCGGATGCAAGTATTCAGGATAATCGGGTGGATCCGGCCTTGTTTGCTTTTTTGGAGAAGACCTTGTCTTTGATGGAAGAGGGACTGGATTATGAGGTCTTAACCAATATTTTTGAGATTCAGATTCTATCTCGATTTGGGGTTATCTTGAATCTACATGAATGCTGTTTCTGCCATCGGGTTGGACTTCCTTTTGATTATTCTTTTCGGTATAGTGGGGTACTTTGTCCGGATCATTATGATCGGGATGAGAGACGTGCCCACTGGCATCCAAATGTTCTCTATTTATTGGATCAATTTCAAGTAGTACGATTCAGTGAGTTAGAGACGATTTCCCTACAAGCGGAGATGAAAGCAGCTCTACGTCATGCAATCGATCAGTTGTATGAGGAGTATGTAGGGATCCATTTAAAAGCTAAAAAGTTTATCGATTCTTTGAGTGATTGGGGAGCGATTATGAAAGATTCATCTGGAGGTGAAATATGAAAAAAATTGCAGTAGATGCAATGGGGGGCGATAATGCACCTCAAGCCTTGGTAGAAGGCGTGAATCAAGCCATTCGTGATTTTGATGATATTGAGATTGTCTTGTATGGCGATGAAACAAAAATTAAAGACTATTTAACCGCAACAGAACGTGTCTCGATTGTGCATACAGAAGAAAAAATCGATTCAGATGATGAGCCAACGCGGGCTATTCGTCGGAAGAAAAAGTCTTCTATGGTCTTAGCTGCCAAGGATGTGAAGGCTGGTGATGTCGATGCCATGCTATCTGCGGGAAATACAGGTGCCTTGTTGGCAGCAGGTTTCTTTATTGTTGGGCGGATCAAAGGGGTGGAACGTCCAGGTTTGATGTCCACACTTCCGACGGTTGATGGTCGCGGGTATGATATGCTAGACTTAGGTGCCAATGCGGAAAATACACCGGAGCACTTGCATCAGTATGCTCTGATGGGGTCTTACTACGCGGAAAATGTTCGTGGGATTCAAAAACCACGTGTGGGTCTATTGAATAATGGGACAGAAGCTAGTAAGGGAGATCCTTTGCGCAAGGAAACTTATCAATTGTTATCTGAGGATGAGTCGATTCATTTTGTTGGAAACGTGGAAGCGCGTGACTTGATGGATGGCGTTGCTGATGTCGTTGTGGCGGATGGTTTCACGGGAAACGCTGTTTTGAAAACGATGGAAGGAACGGCTTTTGGGATCTTGAAGCAATTGAAACAAGCGATTGCCACTGGAAACTGGAAGGCGAAATTAGGAGCTTTTCTGCTCAAGGACCGTTTGAAATCATTGAAACAAACCTTAGATTTCTCAGATGTTGGAGGAGCGGTCTTGTTTGGTCTTCAAGCACCTGTTGTTAAAACGCATGGTTCGAGTGATGCCAAAGCAGTCTATAGTACCATTCGTCAAGTTCGAACCATGTTAGAGACAGATGTTGTTGGAAAATCAGTGAAGGAATTATCGAAAAAGGAGTAATATATGAGTAAACAGAATGAAATTTTAGCTACGATTGAAACATTTCTTAAAGATCGCAATGGGGAAAATTTTCAAGTATCCTTGGAATCAGATTTACGCAAGGATTTACAGGCGGACTCTGTTGAGTTGATGGAATTTATTATCAATCTTGAGGATGAATATCAAATGGAGATTCCAGATAAGGCCATTGATGAATTTAACACAGTGGGAGACGTTGTCGACTATATTGAAAAACGAACTGCTGTCCATTAATTGAAAAAGGATCGTTCAGAGATTATTCTGAATGGTCTTTTTTTCTGTTCTTTTCATTCGGATTCTGCTTATATTGTACGGAATTTTATTGAAAATACACTTTGTATGTGATAGAATGAAGGTGATAAAATACGAAAGGCGAACAAAGTCATGACCAATCAACTGATTTATACTGGAAAAGCTAAGGATATCTATACTACTGAGGACGAACATGTGATTAAGTCGGTCTATAAGGACCAGGCCACTATGCTAAATGGGGCTCGTAAGGAGACTATTAAAGGAAAAGGTGTGCTAAATAATCAGATTTCGTCTCTTATTTTTGAAAAATTGAATGCTGCGGGTGTTGCGACGCACTTTATCGAACGTATCTCTGATACCGAACAATTGAATAAGAAGGTTAAAATTATTCCTTTGGAGGTGGTTCTTCGAAATGTGACTGCAGGTTCTTTTTCTAAACGTTTTGGCGTTGAAGAAGGTTTGGATCTGGAAACTCCAATCGTTGAATTTTACTACAAGAACGATGATTTGGACGATCCATTCATCAATGATGAACATGTGAAGTTTTTGGATATTGCCAATGATGAGCAAATTGCCTATATCAAAGAAGAAACACGTCGCATCAATGAATTGCTGAAAGATTGGTTTGCACAAATTGGTCTTCGTTTGATTGACTTCAAATTGGAATTTGGTTTTGATAAGGATGGCAAGATTATCTTGGCAGATGAATTCTCTCCAGACAACTGTCGTCTTTGGGATGCTGAAGGACACCATATGGACAAGGATGTTTTCCGTAGAGATTTGGGTAGTTTAACGGATGTATATCAGGTTGTGTTGGAGAAATTACAGGGCTTGAAGTAATCTTTTTGAAACGGAAAACCTTCGTCTTCGATAACATGTTTGAATAGAAATAAAGGAAATAAAATGGATAAACGTATTTTCGTTGAGAAAAAAGCTGATTTTCGTGTGAAATCGGACTCTTTAGTAAAAGAATTGCAGCATAATCTTCAGTTGAAAACGTTGAAGGATCTTCGGATTGTTCAGGTTTACGATGTTTTTGGTTTGGCAGAGGACTTGTTTGCGCGTGCGGAAAAACACATCTTCTCTGAGCAAGTGACCGATACTGTTTTGGATGAAGCTACGGTTCAGGCTGATCTTGAGAAATATGCTTTCTTTGCGATCGAAAGCTTGCCTGGTCAATTTGACCAACGTGCAGCATCTTCACAAGAAGCTTTGCTTTTGCTTGGTAGTTCAAATGATGTAACAGTGAACACAGCACAACTTTACTTGGTTAACAAGGATATTGATGCGAATGAGTTGGAAGCTGTCAAAAACTACCTTTTGAACCCAGTGGATTCTCGTTTCAAAGATATCACTGTTGCCATTGCGAAACAGGATTTCTCTGAGTCTGACAAGACCATTCCAAGCTTGGATTTCTTTGAAACATATACGGCAGAAGATTTTGCACAGTATAAGGCTGAGCAAGGATTGGCCATGGAAGTGGATGACCTTCTCTTCATTCAAGATTACTTCAAATCCATTGGACGGGTGCCAACTGAGACTGAGTTGAAGGTTTTGGATACTTACTGGTCTGACCACTGCCGTCATACAACTTTCGAGACTGAGTTGAAAAACATCGACTTCTCAGCTTCTAAATTTGAAAAACAATTGCAAGCGACTTATGACAAGTATATTGCCATGCGTGATGAGTTGGGACGTACAGAAAAACCTCAAACTTTGATGGATATGGCGACTATTTTTGGCCGTTATGAGCGTGCAAATGGTCGTTTGGATGACATGGAAGTGTCTGATGAAATCAATGCCTGCTCTGTTGAAATTGAAGTGGATGTCAATGGTGTCAAAGAACCATGGCTTCTCATGTTCAAGAACGAAACGCACAACCACCCAACGGAGATCGAACCATTTGGTGGAGCGGCTACTTGTATCGGTGGTGCCATTCGTGACCCATTGTCAGGGCGTTCCTACGTTTACCAAGCCATGCGTATCTCAGGTGCTGGTGATATTACAGCTCCAATTTCAGAAACTCGCGCTGGTAAATTGCCACAACAAGTGATTTCTAAAACAGCGGCTCACGGTTATTCTTCATATGGTAACCAAATTGGTTTGGCAACAACTTATGTTCGTGAATACTTCCACCCAGGTTTCGTTGCTAAACGTATGGAGCTAGGTGCAGTTGTCGGTGCGGCTCCTAAGGAAAATGTGGTCCGTGAAAAACCTGAAGCAGGTGATGTCGTGATTCTTCTCGGTGGGAAAACTGGACGTGACGGTGTCGGTGGTGCGACAGGTTCTTCTAAAGTTCAAACGGTTGAATCTGTTGAAACAGCTGGTGCTGAGGTTCAAAAAGGGAATGCCATCGAAGAACGGAAGATTCAACGTCTTTTCCGTAATGGGTATGTGACACGTCTGATCAAGAAATCAAATGACTTTGGTGCTGGTGGTGTCTGTGTGGCTATCGGTGAATTGGCAGATGGTCTTGAAATTGATCTAGACAAAGTGCCATTGAAATACCAAGGCTTGAACGGTACAGAAATTGCCATCTCTGAATCTCAAGAACGGATGGCTGTCGTGGTTCGTCCAGAAGATGTAGACGCCTTCGTTGCTGAATGTAACAAAGAAAATATTGATGCTGTTGTCGTTGCTACAGTGACTGAAAAACCAAATCTTGTCATGCACTGGAATGGTGAAACCATCGTTGATTTGGAACGTCGTTTCCTTGATACAAACGGTGTACGTGTTGTCGTAGATGCTAAGGTGGTTGACAAGGATGTCAAGCTTCCAGAAGAACGTCAAACATCTGCTGAAACCCTTGAAGCGGATACTCTTGAAGTCTTGGCTGACCTGAACCATGCCAGTCAAAAAGGGTTACAAACCATCTTTGATAGTTCAGTTGGTCGTTCAACAGTCAATCATCCACTCGGTGGTCGCTACCAAATCACACCAACGGAAGCTTCTGTACAGAAATTGCCAGTCCAACATGGCGTGACAACAACTGCTTCTGTTATGGCGCAAGGATTCAACCCTTATGTAGCAGAATGGTCTCCATATCATGGCGCTGCCTATGCAGTCATCGAAGCAACAGCTCGTTTGGTTGCTGCTGGTGCAAACTGGTCTAAGGCTCGTTTCTCTTATCAAGAATATTTCGAACGGATGGATAAACAAGCAGAGCGTTTTGGTCAACCAGTAGCTGCTCTTCTTGGATCCATCGAAGCTCAGATTCAACTTGGTTTGCCATCTATCGGTGGGAAAGACTCTATGTCTGGTACCTTTGAAGAATTGACAGTACCACCAACCTTGGTTGCTTTTGGTGTTACAACTGCAGATAGCCGTAAGGTCCTTTCTCCAGAATTTAAGACTGCTGGTGAAAATATTTACTATATTCCAGGTCAAGCTTTGGCACAAGAAATTGACTTTGATCTTATTAAATCTAACTTTGCTCAGTTTGAAGCTATCCAAGTTAACCACAAAGTGACAGCTGCATCAGCTGTTAAATATGGTGGTGTGGTTGAAGCTCTTGCCCTTGCAACATTTGGTAACCATATCGGAGCAAATGTCGAATTAGCTGACCTTGACACTAGCTTGACAGCCCAATTGGGCGGATTCATCTTCACATCGCCTGAAGAAATTGCAGGTGTTGCCAAGATTGGAGAAACAGTAGCTGACTTTACACTTGCTGTCAATGGTGTAACGCTTGATGGACACAAACTTGACAGTGCCTTCCAAGGTAAATTGGAAGAGGTTTACCCAACGGAATTTGCACAAGCAACTGAGTTGGAAGAAGTACCTGCTGTTGAAACAGATGCTGTGATTAAAGCTAAAGAAACAGTTGAAACACCAGTGGTTTACATCCCAGTATTCCCAGGTACCAACTCGGAATATGACTCCGCTAAGGCCTTTGAAAAAGAAGGAGCCAAAGTTAACCTGGTACCATTTGTCACACTCAACGAAGAAGCGATTGTCAAGTCTGTTGACACTATGGTTGACAATATCGAAAAAGCTAATATTATCTTCTTTGCAGGTGGCTTCTCAGCAGCGGATGAACCAGATGGATCAGCTAAATTTATCGTGAACATCTTGCTCAATGAAAAAGTACGTGCAGCCATTGATCACTTCATCGAACGTGGTGGTTTGATTATTGGTATCTGTAACGGATTCCAAGCCCTTGTTAAATCAGGTCTTCTTCCATACGGTAACTTTGAAGATGCAAGCAGCACGAGTCCAACCCTCTTCTACAACGATGCCAACCAACACGTGGCTAAGATGGTGGAAACACGGATTGCCAACACCAACTCACCATGGCTTGCCGGAGTAGAAGTTGGTGACATCCATGCCATCCCAGTATCACACGGTGAAGGTAAATTTGTCGTGACAGCTGAGGAATTTGCAGAGCTTCGTGACAATGGTCAAATCTTTACCCAATATGTTGACTTCGAAGGTAAACCAAGCATGGATTCAAAATACAATCCAAATGGTTCTGTCAATGCGATCGAAGGTATTACCAGCAAGAACGGTCAAATTATTGGGAAGATGGGCCACTCAGAACGTTTCGAAGACGGTCTCTTCCAAAATATTCCAGGAAATAAAGATCAACATCTCTTTGCGTCAGCGGTTAAATACTTTACTGGAAAATAAAAGGTATACAAAATGACATACGAAGTTAAATCTCTTAATGAAGAATGTGGTATTTTTGGGATCTGGGGACACCCAGATGCTGCAAAACTGACTTATTTCGGATTACACAGTCTTCAACACCGTGGTCAAGAAGGGGCGGGGATCCTTTCGAATGATGCGGGTCAATTAAAACGGTATCGTGATACGGGTCTTCTCTCAGAAGTCTTTCGAAATCCTACTAACTTGGATAAGTTGACAGGAACGGGAGCGATTGGCCATGTTCGCTATGCGACAGCTGGGGAAGCTTCGGTGGATAACATCCAGCCCTTCCTCTTTCGCTTTCATGATACGCAGTTTGGACTTGCCCACAACGGGAATTTGACCAATGCCAAGTCCCTCAAACGGGAGTTGGAAAATAACGGGGCGATCTTTAGCTCAACATCTGATTCAGAAATATTGGCCCACTTGATTCGTCGGAGCCACAACCCATCTTTCATGGGTAAGGTGAAAGAAGCCTTGAATACGGTGAAAGGTGGATTTGCTTACCTTCTCATGCTGGAAGATAAGCTGATTGCGGCCTTGGATCCAAATGGTTTCCGTCCTCTTTCGATTGGGAAAATGGCTAATGGGGCCATCGTAGTTTCCTCTGAAACCTGTGCCTTTGAAGTGGTTGGCGCAGAGTGGATTCGGGATGTAAATCCGGGTGAAGTCGTGATCATCGATGATAACGGCATCACTTACGACAACTATACAACGGACACCCAATTGGCTGTTTGCTCAATGGAGTATATCTACTTTGCTCGCCCGGACTCCAATATCCAAGGGGTCAATGTCCATACAGCTCGTAAACGTATGGGGGCTCAATTGGCACGTGAATTTAAACATGAAGCAGATATTGTGATCGGTGTACCGAACTCTTCACTTAGTGCAGCTATGGGATTTGCGGAAGAATCCGGCCTACCAAATGAAATGGGCTTGATTAAAAACCAATACACCCAACGGACCTTTATCCAACCAACACAAGAACTACGGGAGCAAGGGGTTCGGATGAAGCTCTCTGCCGTATCCGGTGTCGTGAAAGGCAAACGGGTTGTCATGATTGATGATTCTATCGTACGTGGGACAACATCACGTCGGATTGTGAAGTTATTGAAAGAAGCAGGAGCTACAGAGGTCCACGTAGCAATCGGTAGCCCAGCCCTTGCCTACCCATGTTTCTACGGGATCGATATTCAAACACGTAAGGAATTGATTGCTGCCAATCACACAGTAGAGGAAACACGCGATATCATTGGTGCAGATAGCTTGACGTATTTGTCAATCGATGGCTTGATTGATTCTATTGGAATTGATACAGATGCCCCCAATGGCGGTCTTTGTGTGGCTTACTTTGATGGAAAATATCCAACGCCTTTGTATGACTACGAAGAACGCTATGTGGAAAGTTTGAAAGAACATACTTCTTTCTATTAAGAGCAGTGCAGAAGAAAAGGAATGAAACAAATGACAAATAAAAATGCTTATGCTCCACGTCTCACTACTGACTAAAAGCTAAAGCATTTGTCAGTAGACGCTTTGCCCTATGGGACCAAAGCTAGAGACCTGACTAGTATTTTTAGATAAAAAAATTGTTTATCTAAAAATACGTCGCACTCTTTCTCAAAAAAAGAAAAGGATTAAAAAATGACAAATAAGAATGCATACGCTCAATCTGGAGTAGACGTTGAAGCAGGTTATGAAGTTGTTGAACGAATCAAAAAACACGTGGCTCGTACGGAACGTGCAGGTGTCATGGGAGCTCTTGGTGGCTTCGGTGGCATGTTTGACCTTTCAAAAACAGGTGTCAAAGAACCTGTTTTGATCTCAGGTACAGATGGTGTCGGTACTAAACTCATGCTTGCTATTAAGTACGACAAACACGATACGATCGGTCAAGACTGTGTTGCTATGTGTGTTAACGATATCATCGCTGCAGGTGCGGAGCCCCTTTACTTCCTCGACTATATTGCAACTGGTAAAAATGAACCAGCTAAACTAGAACAAGTCGTTGCAGGTGTTGCTGAAGGTTGTGTGCAAGCTGGTGCAGCCCTTATTGGTGGTGAAACTGCTGAAATGCCTGGTATGTATGGTGAAGATGACTATGACTTGGCTGGGTTTGCTGTCGGTGTTGCAGAAAAATCTCAAATCATTGACGGTTCAAAAGTAGCTGAAGGGGATGTGATTCTTGGACTTGCTTCAAGTGGCATCCATTCAAATGGTTACTCACTTGTTCGTCGTGTCTTTGCAGATTACACAGGTGAAGAAGTTCTCCCAGAATTGGAAGGGAAGAAACTTAAAGACGTTCTTTTGGAACCAACTCGTATCTACGTCAAAGCAGCTTTGCCACTCATCAAAGAAGAATTGGTCAACGGAATTGCCCACATAACAGGTGGTGGTTTCATCGAAAATGTACCACGGATGTTCTCAGATGACTTGGCTGCTGAAATTGACGAAAGCAAAGTCCCAGTTCTTCCAATTTTCAAAGCTCTTGAAAAATATGGTGAAATTAAACATGAAGAAATGTTTGAAATTTTCAACATGGGGATTGGTCTCATGCTTGCAGTGAAACCAGAAAATGTGGAACGTGTCAAAGAACTTCTTGACGAACCTGTTTATGAAATCGGTCGTATTGTGAAGAAAGATGGCGCAAGTGTGGTGATTAAATAATGGCTAAAAGGATTGCTGTATTTGCCTCTGGCAACGGCTCAAACTTCCAGGTGATTGCAGAACAATTTCCAGTAGAATTTGTTTTTTCAGATCATCGTGATGCCTATGTCTTAGAACGGGCCAAAAATCTTGGTGTGGTGAGTCACGCCTTTGAACTCAAGGAATTTGACAATAAAGCAGCTTATGAAGAAGCTATCGTCAAACTTTTGGATGAGCACCAGATTGACCTAGTTTGTTTGGCCGGCTATATGAAAATCGTCGGTCCAACCTTGCTAGCAGCTTATGAAGGCCGTATCATCAATATTCACCCGGCTTATCTCCCTGAATTTCCAGGTGCTCATGGTATTGAGGATGCTTGGAATACAGGTGTTGCTGAGAGCGGTGTGACTATCCATTGGGTGGATTCTGGTGTTGATACCGGTAAGGTTATTCAGCAAGTCCGTGTATCGCGCCTTGAAGGGGATACCCTTGATACTTTCGAAACGCGCATCCACGAAACAGAGTATAAGCTCTATCCAGTAGTTTTGGAACGTTTGGGAGTAGCACGAAAATAAGGAAGCCATTGATCGGAAAGAACATTTTCGACTGTAGCAGATAAAGAACTTTTTTAAAAAGGAAAAGAAAGAAAATGACTAAACGCGCACTAATTAGTGTTTCAGACAAAGCGGGCATTGTTGAATTTGCCCAAGAACTCAAAAAACTCGGTTGGGACATCATCTCGACAGGTGGAACTAAAGTTGCCCTTGATAACGCTGGAGTAGACACTATCGCCATTGACGATGTGACTGGTTTCCCAGAAATGATGGACGGTCGTGTGAAGACCCTTCACCCAAATATCCACGGTGGTCTTCTTGCTCGTCGTGATCTCGATAGCCACCTGGAGGCTGCTAAGGACAATAAGATTGAATTGATCGACCTTGTTGTGGTAAACCTTTATCCATTCAAGGAAACGATTCTTAAACCAGACGTGACTTATGCTGACGCGGTGGAGAACATTGATATCGGTGGTCCATCCATGCTTCGTTCAGCAGCGAAAAACCACGCTAGCGTAACGGTTGTGGTAGACCCTGCTGACTATGCTGTGGTGCTTGACGAGTTGGCAGCCAACGGCGAAACAAGTTACGAAACTCGCCAACGTTTGGCAGCGAAAGTCTTCCGCCATACAGCAGCCTATGATGCTTTGATCGCAGAATATTTCACTGATCAAGTGGGTGAAAGTAAACCTGAAAAACTTACTTTGACTTACGATCTCAAGCAACCAATGCGTTACGGTGAAAATCCTCAACAAGACGCAGACTTCTACCAAAAAGCTTTGCCAACGGATTACTCCATCGCTTCAGCGAAACAGTTGAATGGGAAAGAATTGTCCTTCAACAATATCCGTGATGCGGATGCCGCTATCCGGATCATCCGTGATTTCAAAGACCGTCCAACTGTTGTGGCCTTGAAACACATGAACCCATGTGGGATCGGTCAAGCTGACGACATCGAAACTGCTTGGGACTACGCTTATGAGTCTGACCCAGTATCCATCTTCGGTGGGATCGTGGTTCTCAACCGTGAGGTGGACGCTGCGACAGCTAAGAAGATGCATGGCGTTTTCCTCGAAATCATCATCGCGCCAAGCTATACAGATGAAGCGCTTGAAATCTTGACAACCAAGAAGAAAAACTTGCGGATCCTCGAATTGCCATTTGACGCTCAAGATGCTAGTGAAGTGGAAGCAGAATACACTGGTGTTGTTGGTGGTCTACTCGTTCAAAACCAAGACGTCGTCAAAGAAAGTCCCGCTGACTGGCAAGTGGTTACCAAACGCCAACCAACTGATACAGAAGCGACAGCTCTTGAGTTTGCTTGGAAAGCTATCAAGTATGTGAAATCAAATGGGATTATCGTGACCAACGACCACATGACACTTGGTGTTGGCCCAGGTCAAACCAATCGTGTGGCATCTGTCCGTATCGCTATTGATCAAGCTAAAGACCGTCTTGACGGCGCTGTTCTTGCTTCCGATGCATTCTTCCCGTTTGCGGATAATGTGGAAGAAATCGCCAAAGCAGGTATCAAGGCAATCATCCAACCGGGTGGATCAGTCCGTGACCAAGAGTCAATCGAAGCGGCTGATAAATATGGCTTGACCATGATCTTTACAGGTGTGAGACATTTTAGACATTAATCAAATAAGGCGCTCATTCAACGATGAGTGCCTTTTCTGCTGGTTAAGAAGACCTTAATCGGGGTAGATATAGGTGACGGTTCCCCAGATGGGATTGGTTGGATCGAACCAACCGCGGAAGTTGTCGATATAGCGATGGCCGTTGTAGTTAGCCTCTTGGATCTGAATTTTTTGGTCATGTTCGACGTCCGTAACCAAGGCGACATGGCCATATCCCCCATTGTCCCAACAGGCGATAGCGCCGACCTCTGGAGTGTCTCCTGTCCGGAATCCAGCAGCGCGTGCACTAGCTGCCCACATACCACCGTTTCCCCACCAGTTGTGGGCCCAAGGGGCTAATTCTTTGGCTCCCCAGGTGCACTCACCAATGGGGTAGGTGTTTCCTGGATGTGTCGCGAGTGGAGTGAGCTTTGGCTTTGCACTTTCCACTTGAAAGGTAGTGGGGAATAGACCTTTTAGTTGCCCCTTCTTTTTCTGGTAGACGTGGAGATGAAATAGCCCACTTCCCTTGTGTTTTTGAGCCTGAAAGCGCAGTTGGAAGTGTCCAGGTGCAATCTTCTTTGCGGGATACCAGACCAGATCATCCTGCCCGTTTTCTTCTGACCAGATGGGGAAGACAATCTCGTCAACGTCTTCGAACAACTTTAGGTCTACCTCAAATTCTTGTGAGGAGATGGGTGTGATCGTGATCTTGGGCTGGGAAGAAGCCAAATCTTTTTGCTGGACGCTGGTCGTGAGAGGGTAAAGGCCGGTTAGCTGTTCATTTGCCTCCACTCCATAGACATGGACATGATAAAGTCCGGCTTGATCAGAATGGTTGGTCAATGGCACTTGTAGGTCAAATCCCTTGTCACTGCGTTCCACAGGATACCAAGTCAGGTCATCTTGGCCATTTTGGTCAGACCAGATGGGAACTTGGATCTTTTGATACTTATCCGGGACGTTTCCAAGATGAATCATTAGCTGCCCTTTTTCGGCATAGATAGCATTGGTCGCTTGATCTGCATGGGCAATAGAGGCTTGCATGCCCCATGTCGCACAAGTCAGTACGACAAATTTTTTGATCGTTTGCATAATACTCCTTTTCGTCAATTAGTAGGTCTCACCTATACTATTCGGAAAAAAATGAGAAATAGGAGAAAATAGCAAAAAATGTTTGGATTCTACTGGAAATAGGAGACTTTTGCTGAAATCATTAGAATAAAACGAACGATTATGATATAATTTAATAAAATAATTCGCAAAAGAGGTTCGAGATGAAACTTTTGGTTGTTGGATCTGGCGGTCGTGAGCATGCGATTGCTAAGAAATTGTTGGAGTCTACAAACGTTGAGCAGGTTTTTGTGGCTCCTGGTAATGATGGGATGCGATTAGATGGTCTGGATTTGATCAATATCGGAATTTCCGAACATTCTAAGCTGATTGATTTCGCAAAAGTCAACGATATTGCTTGGACCTTTATCGGTCCAGATGATGCCCTTGCGGCTGGAATCGTGGATGATTTCAATGTAGCTGGTCTCAAGGCTTTTGGTCCGACCAAGGTTGCGGCTGAGCTGGAGTGGTCTAAGGATTTTGCTAAGGAAATCATGGTCAAATACGACGTTCCGACAGCAGCCTATGGAACCTTTTCAGATTTCGAGGAAGCCAAGGCTTACATCGAGGAAAAAGGCGCTCCAATCGTGGTCAAGGCAGACGGCTTGGCCCTTGGGAAAGGTGTCGTCGTTGCGGAGACAGTTGAGCAAGCAGTTGAAGCCGCTCACGAGATGCTTTTAGACAATAAATTCGGTGATTCAGGTGCGCGTGTGGTCATCGAGGAATTCCTTGACGGGGAAGAGTTCTCTCTCTTTGCTTTTGTCAATGGGGATAAGTTCTACATTATGCCGACGGCTCAGGACCACAAACGTGCCTACGATGGCGACAAAGGTCCTAACACTGGTGGGATGGGTGCCTATTCACCAGTTCCTCACTTGCCACAGAGCGTGGTTGACACAGCGGTTGACACCATTGTCAAGCCAGTTCTTGAAGGCATGATCAAAGAAGGGCGTCCGTACCTAGGTGTCCTTTACGCGGGGCTAATCTTGACAGCTGATGGACCGAAAGTCATCGAGTTCAACTCACGCTTTGGTGACCCTGAAACGCAAATCATCTTGCCTCGTTTGACATCTGACTTTGCACAAAACATCACTGATATTTTGGATGGCAAAGAGCCAGCCATCACTTGGACGGACAAGGGTGTGACACTAGGCGTGGTTGTAGCCTCAAACGGCTATCCACTCGCTTATGAGAAGGGTGTCAAGCTTCCAGCCAAGACAGATGGTGACATCATCACTTACTATGCTGGTGCCAAATTTGCTGAAAGTGGCCAAGACCTTCTCTCAAACGGCGGACGCGTCTACATGCTGGTCACAACAGCAGACACCGTCAAAGACGGCCAAAATATCATCTACAACGAACTCAACAAACAAAACACAGAAGGCCTGTTCTATCGTACGGATATCGGTAGCAAGGCTAACAAATAAAACTCTTTGAAAACCTTCGATTGCCTGTGTTAAAGCTCCTTGCTGAACGTTAGTTCTATCTTCGTCGCTTTGCCTTGTCACTCTGTGGTTTTCTTCGAGTTTTTGAATATTAGTGCTATATTAGGCGACGAAGTCGCCAAACACGATAATGGTCGCCGTGGTGAAAAGACCAGAACAGCATCTGTTCTGGTCGGGGGAAACTTTGAGACCTTAGGCTCAAAGTTTAGGAATGAAACCGAAGGTTTGCTTCCGTCCCCACCACCTAAGACCATTATCAAAAAAAGAAAAAGGAAAAATTATGACTAAACCAGTAATTTCCATTATCATGGGCTCAAAATCCGACTGGGCAACCATGCAAAAAGCTGCTGAAGTCCTCGACAACTTCGGCGTCGCTTACGAAAAGAAAGTTGTCTCTGCCCATCGGACGCCTGACCTCATGTTCAAACATGCGGAAGAAGCACGTAGCCGTGGCATCAAGGTCATCATCGCGGGTGCAGGTGGTGCAGCTCACTTGCCAGGGATGGTTGCTGCTAAAACAACCCTTCCAGTTATCGGCGTACCCGTCAAATCACGTGCTCTTAGCGGTGTGGATTCACTCTATTCTATCGTTCAGATGCCAGGTGGAGTGCCTGTCGCAACTATGGCGATCGGTGAAGCTGGTGCGACTAATGCAGCCCTCTTTGCCCTCCGTCTCCTTTCAGTAGAGGACCAGGCTATTGCGACAGCATTGGCAGATTTTGCTGAAGAACAAGGAAAAATTGCAGAGGAGTCTACAAATGAGCTCAACTAAAATCATTGGGATCATCGGTGGTGGCCAGCTCGGTCAGATGATGGCGATCTCAGCTATCTACATGGGGCACAAGGTCATCGCCTTGGACCCAGCAGCTGATTGCCCAGCCTCTCGTGTGGCGGAAATCATCGTGGCCCCTTACGACGACGTAGAGGCTCTTCGTCAGTTGGCAGATCGCTGTGATGTTCTCACTTATGAATTTGAAAATGTGGATGCTGACGGCCTTGACGCTGTTATCAAAGACGGTCAGCTTCCACAAGGAACAGACCTACTCCGCATTTCTCAAAATCGAATCTTTGAGAAGGACTTTCTTTCCAACAAGGCCCAAGTCACTGTGGCCCCTTACAAGGTTGTGACCTCAAGCCAAGATTTGGCAGATATCGACCTGTCTAAAAACTATGTCCTCAAAACAGCGACAGGTGGCTATGATGGACACGGACAAAAGGTTATTCGCTCAGCAGCAGATTTGGAAGAAGCATACACTTTAGCGGACTCGGCAGACTGCGTTTTAGAAGAGTTCGTCAACTTTGACCTTGAAATTTCTGTCATCGTGTCTGGTAATGGCAAGGACGTGACAGTCTTCCCTGTTCAGGAAAATATCCACCGCAACAACATTCTTTCAAAAACCATTGTGCCTGCTCGCATTTCAGAAAGTCTAGCTGAAAAAGCCAAAGCCATGGCAGTGCGAATAGCTGAACAACTCAACCTTTCTGGAACGCTATGTGTGGAAATGTTTGCGACAGCAGATGACATCATTGTCAACGAAATTGCGCCACGTCCACACAATTCAGGGCATTATTCAATTGAAGCTTGCGACTTCTCCCAGTTTGATACCCACATCTTGGGTGTTCTCGGAGCGCCACTCCCAGCAATCCACCTTCATGCGCCTGCTGTCATGCTCAATGTTCTCGGCCAACACGTCGAGGCTGCTGAAACGTATGTGACAGAAAATCCAAGCGCTCACCTCCACTTATATGGTAAACTAGAAGCAAAGCACAACCGCAAGATGGGGCATGTGACTTTGTTTAGTGATGTGCCAGATAATGTGGTTGAATTTGGGAAAGGGATTGATTTTTAAGTGAAAATAGCGATTCTAGGACTTGGAGTCATCGGGACCACTTATGCCTACGCCTTTCAAAAAGCAGGCCATCAAGTGGAGCATGTACTGAGAGATAGTAAGAAAAGCACTGCTCCGAAGGAGTTGTCGGTTGATCTACTAGATGGTCGCTATCATTCCAAAGGTGAAAACAAACACGACACCTATGAGGTTCATGTGGCAGAAGCTGATTCGGAATACGATTTTATTTTTCTGAGTGTGCGTCATGGGCTTGTCAAAGAAGCTGTGGAAACCTTGCGAAAAAATAATATCAAAGGCACCCTTGTTTTCTTCTGTAATTTCTGGGATACTCGAAAAGAGGTCCAAGAGTGGGCAGGGGATTACGACTATATTTTGGCTTTTCCGACAGCGGGTGGTCACATGCAGGAGAACCATTTGGATGGTGTCTTGTTCGACCATTTAATGCTAGAAGGTGAGCAAAAAGCACACATTTCTAACTATGCTGATCTGACGGCTTTACTAGTTTCTGCAGATTTGAAGTGGGAAGTGCCTCATGATATGGTCGAGTGGATTTGGATTCACATGGCGATTAATGCAGGTGTCACTTCGACAGCAGCACGTTCAGGGAATCTGGAAAACCCAGAAGAACTGGCTTTGAATTTGATGAATAGTTCATCGGAATTATCATTAGCCATCAAGGCCATTCGAGAAGCTTTGAAAGTCGTAGAAGCGCGTGGCGTGAATTTGAAGCTTTATAAGGCAGAACTCTTACCCTACAAAATTCCCGCTTGGATAGCCGGCAAGGCCATGAAAGTCATGTTTGCGAAAAATGAGCTAACCCGAAAAATCATGACCTTGCACAATGATAAACAGGACATTTTTTACTGCTGTCAAAGTGTTTATCAGACTGGTCAGGAGTTAGGTGTGAAGATGCCTATTTTGGAAGCAAATATGAAGGGCATTTCGATTTAGGAGGTTTTTATGATTCAACTCATTGTCAACGCATTTGTTGAAAAAGAAAAGACGGGAGCAGTCGTCGAAGTCTTGTATGCTAGTAGCGATCACGAAAAAGTGAAAGCTAAGTATGAAGAGCTGACTGCTCAATATCCTGAAAACTATTTAGCCATCTATGATCTGCCTCTGGATACGGATTTGAATACATTGGGTCATTATCCATCTGTGTGGATTGGAAAAGAAGAGTTTGAATAATCATGGAATTTGTTTGACAGGAGTGAGGAATTATGGATTTAACAGATGAGCATATTGATTGTCTTAAAAATCAGTTTAAAATTGATGAAGTTTTGGACTCTATTGACTATAGTTTCGTCGAAATTCTAGGTCAAGGAGGTCAAGGAGTAGTAGTTTTGACAAATGATAGTACTGGCATGAAAAAAGCGGTTAAAATTATGAAACTACCAACTTCTGGCGGCCATGCAAATACGGTAAAAATCGAGAGACTAAAAAATGATATTGACTTTTGTTCACAATTTAATCATGAAAATATTATTCAGTATCAATTACATGGAGAATATCCAAATTACGGACAAAGAGCAAAATTTCTATATGCAGTAATGGATTATTTTCCAAAAAATCTTAGGGATGTAATAGGTGAATCTGAAAGTTATTCACCACAACAAAGATTTAATTTTTTAAT
Organism: Streptococcus sp. SP1; assembly: GCF_030440005.1. NCBI lineage: Bacteria > Bacillati > Bacillota > Bacilli > Lactobacillales > Streptococcaceae > Streptococcus > Streptococcus sp. SP1. Next base: position 53,386 of record NZ_JAQFJJ010000012.1, on the reverse strand, counting down.
TCAATTGTCAAAAGCTATAAGCTATGCTCATAATAAAGGAATAATTCATAGAGATATAAAGCCGGAAAATATTTTAATAAAGGATAATACTCTAGTTTTAACTGATTTTGGAATTGCACATTTCAAGGATTCCAACTTAACACAAGATAACGATTTACTAAACAATAGGAATTATTTAGCACCTGAGCAAAAAAATAGAGGTAATGCAACTACTATCACGGGTGCAGCAGATGTTTTCGCTCTTGGATTGATTATTAATGAGTGTTTTACAAAAAATAATCCTCATGGGAATGATTACCCGTTAATTAGTAATTACTATCCATTTCTTTTTGAGCTAGATGATCTTGTTGAAAAATGTTTAAATAGTGATTCCAAGAATCGTATCTCCATAAATGGTGTACTAAGTGAAATTAAGAATATTTATCAAAATTTAAAGTCAAAACTGGATAAAATAAAAAATTCTTTCACAGTTCCAGATGATTTATCAGAAGAACTCACGCATTCAATCATCAATGAGATATTAGACAAAGCTAGTCAAGATGTATATTTTGTAACAAATGATAAAAAATTGATGATAAATAGGAAACAATATAATCTGAATTATCATTGGGAGATTGGATATTCTGTGACACCGTATTTGAAAGATTTAACGGTCCGTATGCATATCTTGAAACTTTGTCAACAAAAGTTTAGTTATGAGATGAATTATGAAGGAGGCCCATCGTTAGATTTTCTGGATTTAAGAAATGAGAGTGATTTAGAACTATATCAGAGATTAGAAGCGGTATTAGAAAAATACAATGCTTGTGGGGATAAATTATCTGGTCAAATTAAGAAATATTTTATAGGCAATTTATTCTATCATGCAGAAGAAGTATTAGAATTTATTGAGAATGAAAGGTATATTTTTGAAAGGGTCCTTAAAAATATTGAAAATGCACCAATTCTATGGTTGTCTATATTTATATTAGAGCAAGATCTTGAACAAACTGAGTTAATTAACAATATTGATATTTGTTGGGATAGAACAATCTCTTATTTAGAAAACTTGGACAATAGTCCTTTATTTGAAAAAGAAACTGCCTTCCAAATGGCTTTTGAGAAAAATATTGAGAACATTTGTCAAAAGCTTACTAATCAATTGGGAGGAAGTTATGATCTTTTCGAAGACAAAATTAGATTCATTTTTGATGAACCGTCCCAATTTGAAAAATTAAAAGAATATGGATTTCAGTTAGCTAAACCATATTATGTGTTTGAAGGTGATGTTATTGATTTGTTTAAAAAATCTAGAATGATTGATAAACAGATAATTTGGGATTTGGATAAAGATTGGGATATTAGAATTTTATTAGCTAAAATACTAGGATTAAAAAAGATTAAGTGAAAATGTAGATTATAATTTTTATAACGCATAATCTACCATATAATTATTCCTATTGAATAAATAAGAATCAAGGAGAAAAAGTCGTATTCACTAAAACTGAATACGAACTATGGACTTCCTAATTGTAAACAAAGAAAGGAAATGGGCATCTAGTTTGCAGAACTGAACCCGAGCGGAAAGCTCGGAATTTAGATAAGCCTCCTAGGACGCAAGAGTCCGTCGTTGGTTTCCTAAAATTTAGTCGTTTTCTAGTCGCCCTTGGTATCTTAAACATGATCGAACGTTACTCTCGCCCAGAAATGGCGAACATTTGGACTGAAGAAAATAAATACCGTGCTTGGCTTGAGGTGGAAATCTTGGCGGATGAAGCCTGGGCTGAGTTGGGAGAAATCCCTAAGGAGGATGTGGCTTTGATTCGTGAAAAAGCGGACTTTGACATCGACCGTATTTTGGAAATCGAGCAGCAAACTCGTCACGATGTGGTTGCCTTTACACGTGCGGTTTCTGAAACGCTTGGTGAAGAGCGTAAGTGGGTTCACTATGGGTTGACTTCTACTGACGTGGTAGATACGGCCTATGGTTACCTCTACAAACAAGCCAACGACATCATCCGCAAGGACCTTGAAAACTTCCTCAACATCATCGCTGACAAAGCGAAAGAACACAAGTTTACCATCATGATGGGGCGTACCCACGGTGTGCACGCTGAGCCGACAACTTTTGGTCTTAAATTGGCTACTTGGTACAGCGAAATGAAGCGCAATATCGAGCGTTTCGAGCATGCGGCTGCTGGTGTGGAAGCTGGGAAGATTTCTGGTGCGGTTGGTAACTTTGCCAATATCCCACCATTCGTTGAAAAATACGTCTGCGATAAATTGGGTATCCGTGCTCAAGAAATCTCTACACAGGTCCTTCCTCGTGACCTTCACGCTGAGTACTTTGCAGTTCTTGCGAGCATCGCAACTTCTATCGAGCGGATGGCAACTGAAATTCGTGGTCTTCAAAAATCAGAGCAACGTGAAGTGGAAGAGTTCTTTGCTAAAGGTCAAAAAGGGTCTTCAGCAATGCCTCACAAACGCAACCCAATCGGTTCTGAAAACATGACAGGTCTTGCACGTGTGATCCGTGGTCACATGGTCACAGCTTATGAAAACGTAGCCCTTTGGCACGAACGTGATATCTCTCACTCATCAGCTGAGCGTATCATCGCACCAGATACAACCATCTTGATTGACTACATGCTCAATCGTTTCGGAAACATTGTTAAGAACTTGACAGTCTTCCCAGAAAACATGATCCGCAACATGAACTCTACATTTGGTTTGATCTTCAGCCAACGTGCTATGTTGACTTTGATTGAAAAAGGTATGACGCGTGAGCAAGCTTACGACCTTGTTCAACCAAAGACTGCTCAATCATGGGATAACCAAGTTGACTTCAAACCACTTCTTGAAGCTGATCCAGAAGTAACTTCACGTCTCACTCAAGAAGAAATCGACGAAATCTTCAACCCAACCTACTACACTAAACGGGTGGATGAAATTTTTGAACGCATCGGTTTGGGTGACTAATCGCAACGAAAAACGGGAATTTGAAAAATAGACGAAAGAGGCTAGGCAAAAACTGTCCAGCCTTTGATGTTTGATAAGAATAACCGCAAGATGCAGTGGTTGATTGCTCAAAGCACTGCTTTGAGGTGGTGGATAGGACTTGTGAAGCAAGTATCCTAAGTCTTTGTTCGCTTATGAAGCTCCAAAGATGACCTATGGTGACGGAAACAATGTTTCCTTTATCTGCAGTCTTCAACAGTCTCCCAGACTGTTGAAGCTATGCGGTGTGATAAGATCGAAAAAGTTCGGGGAACCTTTTCGATCTTTTTTAATTCCTCGGAGTTCTTTCCCACTCCCATTTTTAAACTTTTTATAGCTAAACTATCACTAATTATATATATTTTTAAAGAGGTCTTTAGAAATCGTTTTCAACATGTTATACTGAACCTATAAAAAAGACCGAGGTGTCTCAGTCTTTTTGGTTCTTAGTGATCGCGACTACAGGAGATGAATTTAATTTTGTAGTAGTCACCGCGTTTATAGGTTTCCGTGTATTCAAGGATTTGGCCAGTCGCTTCTAACTTGGTTGTCTTCACTTGTTTGACCGTTGGGAAATTTTCGTCGATCTTTAATACTTTGGCCACCTTGCTAGGTGTAGGGAAGACGATTTCGTTGACTTCTTCGAAGTGCTCATCATTCATATGAATGTGGTAGTCTTCTTTGAAGCGATCATAGATAGAGCTATAGTATTCCAAATTTGGATAGTTTGGATTGATGTATTGTTCAGGAATATAGGTTTGGTGGAAAATATAGGTATCATCCTCTATTTGACGAGTCCGTTCGATCTTATAGTAGAATTGCGTTGGATTGAGGCCTAGTTTGTCTAGGATGTTCAAGGTATTTCCGCGTTTAATAGAGAGAACTTTGACTTTGGCCTTTTGGATGGGGAAAGTTTCAACATCTGAAAACTCAACCAGTTTGTGTTTTCGAGCACGAGAAACAAAGGTCCCTTTTCCTTGCTGGCGGACAATGTAACCATCAGCAGCGAGGTCGTTCAAAGCACGGACAACGGTGATAGAGCTGACATCATAAATTTTAATGAGTTCAGCTTCAGTATAAAATTTATCTCCATTTTCAAATTTTCCGGAGATAATTTGCTGCTTCAATTCATCTTTGATGTGTTGGTACTTTGGAATTGCCATAGTGCTACCTCTCTTTAGATTTCTCTTATTTAACCCTATTTTAACATATTTTTTATAAAAGTGTTGACATTTTTTAAATAATTTATTATATTAATAAATGAAAAGGGTTACATATAAGAAAGGGGGGCGTTTATGGGAGTTTTTGAGATTCGCGATGCTTTCTATTTAAAAGATCAACCCTTCAAGATTTTATCCGGAGCGATCCATTATTTCCGAATTGACCCAGCAGACTGGTATCATTCCTTGTATAATCTAAAGGCTTTGGGGTTTAACACGGTTGAAACCTATGTCCCTTGGAATGCGCATGAACCCCGCAAAGGGCAGTTTGACTTTAGTGGTCGATTGGATCTAGAGCGTTTCATTCAAACAGCCCAATCCCTTGGACTTTACATGATTGTAAGGCCGTCGCCCTTTATCTGTGCAGAGTGGGAATTTGGTGGATTACCAGCCTGGCTCTTAGAAGAAGACCTGCGAATCCGCTCATCAGACCCAGCCTTTATCGAAGCAGTGGATCGTTATTATGATCGCTTGCTTGGCTTGTTGACACCCTACCAAGTGGATCAGGGTGGTCCAATACTCATGATGCAGGTGGAAAATGAGTACGGCTCTTATGGAGAGGATAAGGATTATCTTCGTGCCATTCGGGATTTGATGAAGGAAAAAGGCGTGACCTGTCCTCTCTTTACATCAGATGGACCATGGCGAGCAACGCTAAGAACAGGAACCTTGATCGAAGAAGACCTCTTTGTGACGGGAAACTTCGGTTCCAAAGCAGCCTATAACTTTGGTCAGATGCAGGAATTCTTTAGCGAATACGGCAAGAAATGGCCCTTGATGTGTATGGAATTCTGGGATGGCTGGTTTACCCGCTGGAAGGAACCTGTGATTCAAAGGGACCCAGAGGAGTTGGCAGAAGCTGTCCATGAGGTCTTGGAGCTCGGCTCCATCAATCTCTATATGTTTCATGGCGGGACCAATTTCGGCTTTATGAATGGTTGTTCAGCTCGGGGGACGCTTGATTTGCCACAGGTGACGTCCTATGACTATGGGGCTTTGCTCAATGAGCAGGGCAATCCGACGGAGAAGTATTATGCCATTCAAAAGATGATGGCGACCTATTATTCGGAATACCCACAGCAAGAACCACTTATCAAAGAGTGTTTACCAGAACAAACCTTGCAATTGGCGGCCAAGACTAGTCTTTTTGGGAATCTGGATAATTTGGCTCAAGTCGAGACCAGCCTTTATCCCGAAAAGATGGAAGAGTTGGGGCAAACCACAGGTTATCTCCTATATGAGACAGACCTTGAGTTGGATGCGGAAGAAGAAAGACTGCGCATCATTGATGGTCGGGATCGGGTACAGATTTACCTGGATGATCAACATGTAGCAACGCAATACCAAACAGAGATCGGTGAAGATCTTTTTATCAAAGGAAAAAAGAAAGCGGTTACGAATTTAAAAATCTTGCTTGAGAATATGGGCCGTGTCAACTATGGGCACAAGCTCTTAGCTGATAGCCAGCACAAGGGCATTCGCACAGGTGTCTGTGTGGATTTGCATTTCCACCTTCATTGGAAGCAGTACCCACTGGATTTACAAGATCTCAGTCAGCTCGATTTTTCAAAGGAATGGCAGGCAGGTGCTCCAGCATTTTACCGATATGATTTTCAGCTGGACCACACCCTTGACACTTATCTGGATATGACAGGATTTGGGAAAGGGGTTGTCTTTGTCAACGGCCACAATCTTGGTCGCTTCTGGGAGGTCGGACCGACCACTTCACTTTACGTGCCTCATGGTTTCCTCAAAGAAGGAGCCAATAGCCTGATCGTCTTTGAGACAGAAGGGCGTTACCAAGAGACACTTCAACTTGTTCAACAACCTACATTCAAAGAAGTAAAGGGGGAAAACTTATGACTATTGTAGGATGCCGTATCGATGGACGTTTGATCCACGGGCAGGTAGCCAATCTTTGGACTACCAAACTAAATGTTTCACGTATCATGGTGATCGATGATGAAGTCGCTCAAAATGATATTGAAAAAAGTGGCTTGAAACTAGCGACACCACCTGGTGTTAAGCTCAGTATCTTGCCAGTCGCAAAGGCTGCGGAAAATATCTTGGCTGGAAAATATGATAGCCAACGACTCTTTATCGTAGCTCGCAAACCTGATCGTTTCCTTCGTTTGATCGAAGCAGGCGTTCAGCTTGAAACGCTGAATGTCGGCAATATGTCTCAATCTGATGAGACACGTGCGATTACCCGCTCGATCAATGTGGTGGACGCGGACGTGGAAGACTTCAACAAGATCCACGAAAAAGGTGTAAAGATTACGTCTCAGATGGTGCCAAACGACACTGCAGAAGACTTTATGAAGTTATTAAAGTAAAAGAAAATTTTTAGGAGGAAATTGTCATGATACAATGGTGGCAAATTTTACTACTTACTTTGTACTCAGCTTATCAAATCTGTGATGAGTTGACGATTGTTTCATCAGCAGGATCACCAGTCTTTGCTGGTTTCATTACAGGACTTGTCATGGGGGATTTAAAGACAGGTCTATTTATCGGAGCTTCTCTTCAATTGACAGTGCTCGGTGTAGGTACTTTCGGTGGAGCTTCTCGTATTGACGCAACATCTGGTGCCGTTCTTGCGACTGCCTTCTCAGTAGCAAAAGGGATTGATCCAGAGATTGCTATTGCTACAATCGCTGTGCCAGTAGCAACTTTGTTGACCTACTTTGATATTCTTGGTCGTATGACTACAACTTACTTCGCTCACCGTGTAGATGCTGCAATCGACCGCTTTGACTACAAAGGTATCGAACGCAACTACCTTCTTGGAGCGATTCCTTGGGCTCTTTCTCGTGCCCTTCCGGTCTTCTTCGCTCTTGCTTTTGGTGGATCTTTCGTAGAAACTGTTGTTACAGGTCTTGCTAATGTACAATGGTTGGCAAACGGTCTGAAACTTGCAGGTCAAATGCTTCCAGGTCTTGGATTTGCGATCTTGCTTCGTTACCTTCCTGTTCGTCGTAACCTTCACTACTTAGCACTTGGCTTTGGCTTAACAGCAATGTTGACAGTGCTTTATAGCAATGTTCAAAGCCTTGGTGCTGCAGTGTCTAGCATTGTTGGTTCTGATGTGTTCGCTAAACTTCCAAAAGAACAAGCTATTACTTTTGTTAACAACTTCAAGAGTGTATCTATGATTGGTATTGCCATTATCGGTATCTTCCTTGCAGTACAACACTTCAAAAACAGTCAACGTACAGTCGTAGCTGCTCCAGCAAGCAATGTAGAAAGCGGGGAAATTGAAGATGACGAATTCTAATTACAAACTAACAAAAGAAGATTTTAAACAAATCAACAAACGTAGCCTCTTCACCTTCCAATTGGGTTGGAACTACGAACGGATGCAGGCTTCTGGTTACCTTTATATGCTTTTACCTCAGTTGCGTAAAATGTATGGTGATGGCACTCCAGAATTGAAAGAAATGATGAAATTGCATACGCAATTCTTCAATACTTCACCATTCTTCCACACCATTATCACTGGTTTTGACCTTGCTCTGGAAGAAAAAGATGGTGTCAAATCAAAAGATGCGGTGAACGGGATCAAGACAGGTCTCATGGGACCATTCGCTCCTCTTGGGGACTCAATCTTTGGATCATTGGTACCAGCTATTATGGGTTCAATCGCAGCAACTTTGGCTATTGCAGGAAACCCAGCCGGTATCTTCTTGTGGATCGCTGTGGCAGTTGCTTATGACATTTTCCGTTGGAAACAGTTGGAATTTGCCTATAAAGAAGGGGTTAACCTCATCAACAATATGCAAAGTACCTTGACAGCTTTGATCGACGCAGCTGCCGTTCTGGGTATCTTCATGGTTGGTGCCTTGATTGCCAGCATGATTGGTGTTGAAGTTTCTTGGACTCCACACATTGGGGACAAAGCGATTGAAATTCAAGATATGCTCAACCTTATCTTCCCACGTTTGGTACCAGCTATCATCACAGGTGTAATCTACTGGTTGCTTGGACGTAAGGGTATGAACTCTACAAAAGCTATCTTGCTCATCATCCTTGCAGCAATCGCATTCTCAGCATTTGGCCACTTCTTCTTTGGAATGGCATAATGGAGTAAGGTATGGCAAAAGAGTTAGTATTGGTCAGCCATGGTCGCTTTTGTGAAGAGCTCAAAGCGAGCACAGAGATGATTATGGGGCCACAAGAATCCATCCATACGGTTGCACTCTTACCAGAAGAAGGGCCAGAAGACTTTACCGCTAAATTTGAAGCAACAGTCCAAGGTCTAGAAGACTATATTGTATTTGCCGATCTCTTGGGAGGAACTCCTTGCAACACTGTGAGTCGCTTGATCCTTGAAGGACGTGCGATTGACTTATACGCAGGGATGAATCTTCCGATGGTCATCGAATTCATCAATAGTAGCCTGACTGGTAATGAAGGGGACTACCCTGAACGTGCAAAAGAAAGTATTGTCAAGGTCAATGACCTCTTGTCAAACCTTGATGATGATGAAGATGAGTAGGTTGGTATGGGAGTCTGGGAGCATCATCTCAGGCTCCTTTCCCATTTATCAACGTTAGATTGTAGAAAGGAACAACAGGTTCTATGTTAGACTATACAAAAGAAGACTTGCAGGAGCTAGGAGCAGAGATCACAACACGTGAAATCTACCAACAACCGACGGTTTGGAAAGAAACAGCTCGCTTGTATCAAGAAAGAAAAGCGGAAATAAAAGCTTTCTTAGAAAAAATTGGGCAAGAGCATGACTATATCAAGGTCATCTTGACAGGGGCTGGGACCTCAGCCTATGTGGGAGATACCTTGGTTCCATATTTGCAGGAAGTACACGATGAACGCCACTGGAATTTTCAATCCATTGCGACGACGGATATCGTAGCTCATCCTCAAACCTATTTGAAAAAAGAGGTTCCGACTGTTTTAGTATCTTTTGCCCGGAGTGGCAATTCGCCAGAAAGTGTCGCCACCGTGCAGTTGGCTCAAGACTTGGTTGATGAGCTCTATCAGATCACCATTACCTGTGCCGAAGAAGGAAAACTGGCCCAGCAAGCCCACGGAGATGAGCGCAATCTCTTGCTTCTCCAACCTAAAGAAACCAATGATGCCGGCTTTGCGATGACCTCTAGCTTTACCTCTATGCTTTTGACAGCTCTCTTGGTTTTTGATCCAAGTGAGGAAGAGATCAAGGAAAAACGAGTAGCAGAGCTGGTTGATCTATCTGAGCAAATCTTGGAGAAGGACCGTGCGGTCAAGGAAGTGGTCGATATAGACTTTGAGCGCGTGATCTATCTGGGAGCAGGACCTTTCTTTGGCCTAGCTCATGAAGCCCAGCTCAAGATTTTGGAATTAACAGCAGGCAAAATCGCAACCATGTATGAGAGTCCTGTCGGTTTCCGTCATGGTCCAAAATCCCTCATCAATGACCAGACTCTCGTCTTGGTCTTTGGATCCATTGATCCTTATACCCGTCAGTATGATCTGGACTTGGTTCGCGAAGTTGCAGGGGATCGGATTGCCCGTCAGGTCGTCCTCTTGACCGATCAAGCTGCAAGGATCGAGCATGTACGAGAAGTGTTGGTGAAAGCATCAGCAGACTCCCTAGATATCTACCGTGCCTTCCCTTACATTATCTACGGTCAATTGATTTCTCTCTTGACTTCGCTCAAGGTGCAAAATCGCCCAGACACACCTTCACCGACTGGTACCGTCAATCGGGTTGTTCAAGGGGTGATCATTCATCCATTTCATAAAGAATAGCCACTAATTTTCTATAAAAAGTGGAGTGTTTCTTCTTGTGAAACTGATACAATGGAGAAAAACAGTGAGAGGAGAAGGTTTGTGAAACAGTATCAAGAAAGCGTGTTTGGGGAATGGCAGAATCAAGAGGTTCGGGCTTATCGCATCGAAAATGACAAGGGCTACCAATTATCTGTCATGACCTATGGGGCGACGATTTTAGAATATGTGACACCGGATAAAGAAGACCAGTTTGTCAATATTATCCTAGGCTTTGATCGCTTTGAGGACTATGTGGGCAATAGCCCTAAATATGGGGCTAGTATTGGCCCGGTAGCAGGCCGGATTGCAGGAGCTAGCTTTGAACTCAATGGTCAAACCTATCACTTGGAAGCCAATAATGGTGCTAACTGCAACCACAGTGGACCGACGGGTTGGGACAGTGCCTTGTTTAGCGTGGAGTCGGTAACGGATCAGGAAATCACTCTGTACACAGAGCGTGCAGATGGTACCGGTGGTTTCCCTGGGAATCTCAAGATCTGGGTAACCTATGGTTTGACGGAAGATGGTGAACTCGAGATTGCTTATCGGGTAGAAACGGATCAGGACACCCTAGTCAATCCGACCAACCACAGCTATTTCAACCTATCTGGGAACTTCACCCAGCCGATCAATGACCATGTCTTTCAGATCAACCATCAAGGGCTTTACCCTATCCATCCAGACGGTGTTCCTCTTCAGACCGTGGATAGAGAAAGTCCGGTTGTTCAGCATCTCTACCAAGCTATGCTCTTGGAGGATCTTTTTAAGGACTCTGATCCGCAAATCCGTCTGGTAGAAGGATTAGACCATCCATTTGCTCTTCCAGAAGGGCATGAAAATGCTGGCTTTCTTTACCACCAGCCATCTGGACGTTTCTTGACCTTCAAGTCAGAAGCCCCAGCCTTGGTGGTATATTCAGCCAATTTCGTAGACGAAACGGTTCATCTGCAAGGCCAATCAATGGTTCAGCACAATGGCTTGGCTCTAGAATTCCAAACAGTGCCAGATGCCATTCACAGTGACCAAGCTGAAAAGGTCATCTTGAGAGCAGGTCAAGTCTTTACCAGCAAGACTAGCTACCATGCCATCGCTAAGAAATAAGGAGGAAAGGGGTGACCCAAACAAGAATGTGAAATCCTTGCTTGGGACATCCTCTTTTTCTCGAAAAAAATTTTTTAGAAAAACTATAAGGAAAGTTTAAGCTTCCTATCGTATACTAATACCATCATCAAAGACCTCCTAACTTTGAATGATAAAACTCCTAAAACTTTTTCATAATAATCTCCCTATAAGAGCCACCAAAACCGGTGGCTTTTTTCTGGGAGTGAGACAGAACAATTTTTTAAAATTGTTCGTTGTCTCACCCCCGCACAGTTGATTAGGTAATCTTTGGAGCTATAAGAGCGAACAAAGATACCAATCAACCACTGCGTTATGTAATTATTACTAAACCTATTTCATCTAACCAAGCCTGATAGGGACGTAGACGAGCTTAGGTACATTGACGCAGTTCGAACGCAAGTGAGAACTACGATCTTTAAAAAATTAATGAGGTGAACTCAGAGAGTTCAACCGAACCAAAGGTACCGAAGTATTTTAATAGAGCGTAAGCTCTTTATTTTTTTGCACAGAAAAAAGCTCCTTGAGAAAATCTCAAGGAGCAGTGGAATGACTACTTGCTCGTTGCATCAGACACTTTTTTGAATTTTGCTGAAATAATCGTATTTAGATTATTCCGTCCATCGCGTTGCTCAATCGTCAACGTTAAAATATCTCCATCAATAGAGTATTTATACGTAGTTTCTTTAGCGACAGGTCCAATGGACATGGTTGCAAGTTGGACAATATTGATAGCTTCTGGGAAGATAATCGTTTGGTTTGCTGTATCTAATTTACCGTTCTTCAAGACAGAATGAATTTTAGCATTACCTCTATCAAATTCATAAGTTGTATTGGGCAAGTCTTTAGCGCCATCCTGTAGATTGACTGATAATTTGGTAAATTGATCTTTAATATATTCGTCTTTTGTTTGAGTCACTTTAGATGAATCTTTTTGTTTTAAGTAATCGTAGAACCTTCCAAAACCATCTGCTAGAGATACAGTATAGTCGAATTCAACAGATGTATCTGTAATGTTCAACGTTGGTTTTAAATCTTTCCATGCCTCAGGATAGATCAGCTTGATAGCCGAATCATCATTGTCAAAATCTTTAAAGGCTAAGCTACGTTCAAGAGCTGGTCGGAAGTCGATGGCTTGCCATTTTCCTTCAATTGGAACGGGGTCTTTTTGAGTAGTGCTTCCTTTACGTTTGAAGTGTAGTTCATAGTGAACTGGAAGATTATTTTTCTTCGCTTTTCCGTCAATCGTGACATAAAGCATGTCGTCTTTTAATTTGTAGTGATATGTGTTTGGCGAAACGCGATTTTCACCGAATGAGAAGAAGAATGAGTTTGCTACGGAAAGTCCTTCATCAAAGGTCATTGTTTTGGCACCTTGATCAATAGAACCCGTTGCTTCGTAGCTAAACACGCCAGTATCTTTATTCATGCTGACTTTGTATTTCTTAAAGTCGCTTGCAAATCCTTCATGAGAGTCATACATGATTTTTTTGAATTCTTCTTCAGTCTTGCCTCTAGCTTCTGTTGTGACAGTGGAGAAAGCTTTAATAAAGTTATCAATGTTATAGTCGTATTTAATGGTTGCCGTGTTGTTTTCAATCTTCATGTCCATTTTGAAGTCTTTAACAGATTCAAGCAAGTGTGCAAAGTGGATTCCATGGAGGGTATAGGCTCCGATGGATTCCGTTAAAGCATCGAGAGTATCGACTAATTCCCATTCGCCATCAATCGTTTTGACTTTTGCTGTTTCTGTTTTAGCAGCATTTTTAGAGCCACTTTGTTTTTGAGAACAAGAAGCTAGTAGGAAGACTGAGAACAGAGCAACGAATGCTAAAAATAATTTTTTATAACGTCTAATCATCGCTAGACCTCCTTAAAATAGATGATTGTATTACGCTTATATTATACGTTCAACACAATTGTTTTGCAAGGGCTTTCAAACAAATCGCAATTTTGTTTTGTAACTTGACCGATTATTCAATATAAGAAACGGGAAAATTGTATGTAGCAGAGTCCCCAATAGATGAGATTCTCAAGGCTTCCTAAATTATTTTTTTGCACAGAAAAGAGGCTGGGACAAAAGTCCTAGCCTCTCAATTATTTTTGGATTGTCGAGCAAGACGCAGTGGTTGAGTGGGCTCTACTACGCTGATTTCATCAGCTTTTACAGCCCTACTCAACTGTGCGGAGGTGGGACGACGAAATCGAATTCTAACGAATTACCGATTTCTGTCTCACTCTCAGTGAGTTATTTAATTAGTTTTAGGATCTGAAACTTTCTTGAATTTCATCGGATAAACAAGATGTGCTCCTGTTTCTTCGAATGTTTTTTCAGCGTAAATTGTAAGGATGTCACCATTCAATTCGTAGTGATAAGTAATTGGTACGTCTGTAGAATTAATATAAAGAGGTAGAACTCCAAAGATGTTTGGAACTTCAGGGAATACGATCGTTTTTGCATTCTCGTTTAAAACTCCATCTTTTAACGTTGCAGTTAACACTTTTGTATCGTTATCAAACGTTCCAGTTTGATGTTTAAAACTTCCAAATTTCTTTTCTCTTACGCCTAGAAGGATGGCAGTAGCTTCTTCTTTTGTAGGATATTCATCTTTATTCTGTTCAGCATAAAAATCAATATACTTATTCATATCAGCACTATAAGAATAAGTTACATCTGTTCCTGTGATTTTTAGAGTCGGAACGATATCTTGGAAGGCTTCAGTAACCTTTAATCGACTATTAGCATCATTATAATAAAGTAAGAAAGTACGTTCCACTGTATCTCTAAAATCTACAGCTTTCCAGTCTCCTTCGAGTGAGACTGGGGTAGGTGCTACTGTGGTAGTTTCTGCAACTGTTGTAGTCTCAGTGGTTGTTTGTTGTTTCTGTTTCTGTTGCTGTTGTTTCTGTTGCCCACATCCTGATACAAATAGAAGGGCAAGAAGGGACAACATCCATAGGGAACTTTTTTTTATAATGTTCATGATTGATCACTCCTTCTAATGATTGTCTCCTACGTAATTGAAACGAAGACGTATTACTCTAAAATGACTTTGTTCATCTTTACCTTCAGCATAAAGTGTTATTTGGTTACCTTCAACGGTGTAAGTATAAGTAATGGGTACAAGTGAGTTATACGTGGTTCCCATAACAATTCTACTTAAAAATGTAGGTGTTTCAGGGAACGTAATAGTATGTTTCTGCGTATCGATTTCTCCAGTTAGAGAGTAATCATAGGCATAATTAGGTTCGTCAAGAGTAATCTTTGTATGTTTCAAATTTGGAATATAATTCTTAAATTCAGCAGTTTTATTTTTTAAATACGATTCATAATTCGCTTTGTTCTCTCCTGTTGCAAATGCTTGATCCTCATACAGTTCTCTGTAATCAAAATGGTACTTCAATTCAACGGTTTTATCTTTAATGGTCATCGTCATCTTAACCTTATCGAAGTCATCAAGCATCAGTCCAGCGGCAAGCTTTTTGATATTAGAAGCTAGGAATACTTTTTGAATGGTCATTTGTTGGTCAGTCCATTTCCAAGTTCCTTGTTGATCCTTTGTAAGATCTTGTGGTGCTTTTGTTTGAGGAGATTTATTTGTTTGAGAAGATTTATTTGTTTGAGAAGACTGCGATGGAGAAGACTGACATCCCGCAATTACGAGCACTGCAAAGAATGTCATGAAACCGAAAAGGATTTTCTTTGTTTTAGTAAACATAAATTTACCTCCTAAGCGTTGTTGCTTTTATTTTATCATTAAAGGAAATAATTATAAAGTGAAATTTTGAGTGAGAGATTATGAAGAAGAAGGGCTAGTGAGAACCAGGATCTTTAAAAAACACATTCTATTTATGGTACCGAAGGTATCATTTTTTGCTATAATAGACTGTATGAGTAGAATTTTAGACAATGAAATCATGGGCGATGAAGAGGCTGTTGAACGGACGTTGCGCCCGCAATATTTACATGAATATATTGGTCAAGATAAGGTCAAGGACCAGCTGAAAATCTTTATTGAGGCGGCTAAGCTTCGGGATGAAGCACTGGATCATGTCCTTCTTTTTGGCCCTCCGGGGCTTGGGAAAACCACCATGGCTTTTGTCATTGCCAATGAACTGGGTGTCAATCTTAAGCAGACTTCTGGTCCTGTCATTGAAAAGGCCGGTGACCTGGTAGCTATCCTCAATGATCTAGAGCCTGGCGATGTCCTCTTTATCGATGAGATCCATCGTCTGCCTATGTCAGTCGAAGAAGTGCTTTACAGCGCCATGGAAGATTTTTACATCGACATCATGATTGGCGCTGGTGAGAGCAGCCGGAGTGTCCATCTGGACCTTCCTCCCTTCACTCTGATTGGGGCAACGACTCGAGCTGGTATGCTGTCCAATCCCTTGCGCGCTCGCTTTGGGATTACCGGGCACATGGAATACTATGAGCAAGATGATTTGACAGAGATTGTCGAGCGGACCGCCGAGATCTTTGAGATGGAAATTACCCACGAGGCTGCCGAAGAGCTTTCTCTTCGTAGTCGTGGAACTCCTCGGATTGCCAACCGGTTGCTCAAACGGGTGCGCGATTTTGCTCAGATCATGGGCGATGGCTTGATTGACGATACCATTACAGACAAGGCCCTCTCTATGCTAGATGTGGACCATGAAGGACTGGACTATATCGATCAAAAGATCCTGCGTACCATGATTGAAATGTACGGCGGTGGCCCGGTCGGGCTTGGGACTCTATCGGTCAATATTGCCGAAGAACGTGAAACTGTAGAAGATATGTATGAGCCTTACTTGATTCAGAAAGGCTTTATCATGCGGACCCGGACAGGGCGCGTGGCGACCCGTAAGGCTTATGAACACCTGGGTTATCCCTACAATGGAGACTAGAAGAAGATGCTGACGGAAGAAACAATCGTAGAACAAATCCAAGCGGATCCGGAGATGATGAAAGTCTTGACTATTATTCGAGATCTAGACTTAGCAGATGCCTGGTTAGCAGCGGGCGCGGTCCGCAATTTCATCTGGAACCAGCTCTCAGGAAGACCAGGGTTTGACGCGACAACCGATATGGATCTGGTCTTTTATGACCCTGAGATCAGCTATGAGGAGACTCTGCAGATCGAGCAGGACTTAAAGAAGACCTATCCCCAGTACGCTTGGGAAGTCAAAAACCAAGTCTACATGCACCAGCATAGTCCGGGGACAGCTCCTTATCGCAGTGCCTGTGATGCGGTTTCTAAATATCCCGAGCAGTGTACGGCTCTTGCGGTTCGCTTAAAGAAAGACGATCAGCTAGAACTCTTTCTCCCTTATGGGGCAAGGGATATCGAAGACTTCATCGTTCAGCCGACTCCGCATTTTTTAGCCAGTCCAGAGCGTTTAGCGGTTTATACAGAGCGGATGAAAAAGAAAAATTGGCAGAGTAAATGGCCTCCATTAGAGGTTCGTTTTCCAAAATAGAGAAACAGATCAGATTTGAAAAAGGAATCTGATTTTTCTTTAAAATGATGGAGCCCCTTTGTCATCTTTCTGTCACATTTTTGTTATAATAGTAATAGTATGCTGGTTTTCCTTAGTGGAAAGCGAAGAGCTCAGCTAGGTTGGGCAGTCCGAACAAGGAGTTAGGTGGAATCATGAAAAAAATCGTCTTTGTCTGCTTAGGAAATATTTGTCGGAGCCCCATGGCGGAGTTTGTCATGAAGGACTTGACGGATCAGTATGAGATTGAAAGCCGTGCCACCTCTAGCTGGGAACATGGCAATCCCATCCATCGGGGAACCCAGAGAATCTTTCAAAAATACCAGGTCCCTTATGATCCAGCCAAGACTTCTTTACAGATCAAAGAAGAGGATTTTTACAACTTTGATTTGATCCTAGGGATGGACGCAAATAATGTGGTAGATTTGAAGCAAATGGCTCCTGTAGGTACAGAGCACAAGATTCATCTTTTTGCTGCTGAAAGTATGCCAGATCCATGGTATACTGGTGATTTTGAGGAGACCTATCGCAGGGTTCTGGCTGGCTGTGAAGTCTGGTTGGATCAGCTGGCAACTTCCTAAGAGTTTGATATGTGAGAGAATACAGGATATGAAAGAATTTTATGAGACCTACAAGGTCTATCTGACACGAAAAAATTTAGAAATAGTCGCATTGATCGTCATGATCTTATCTGTTTTAATGGTCTTCCTTTCCGCCATTCCTGGTCAGGGAGCCTTGACGCTTGATAAGGGGTCTATCCGTTATAACGGAACCTTAGTCCGTGGTAAGATGAATGGCAAGGGAACCGTCACTTTCAAAAATGGGGATACCTACACAGGCAACTTCGTCAACGGTTCTTTTAGTGGTTATGGCAAGTTTAAGGCCAAGGATGGTTGGACTTATGAAGGCTATTTTGTCAACGGGCAGCCGGAGGGTAAAGGTACCTTAACCACAGAAGCCAACGTCGTATACAAAGGAACATTCAAGCAGGGGATTTATCAAAATGCGCATTAAATGGTTTTCACTAGTCCGTGTCACAGGACTCTTATTGGTATTGCTTTACCATTTCTTCCAGAAGGCCTTTCCTGGAGGCTTCATTGGGGTAGATATTTTCTTCACCTTCTCAGGATTTTTGATTACAGCGCTCTTGATCGATGAGTTTGCGCGTAAGCAAGAGATCGACTACCTGGCTTTCTTGAAGCGACGCTTTTATCGGATTGTACCGCCCCTCGTCTTTATGGTCTTGGTCGTGATGCCCTTTACCTTTATGGTCCAACGTGACTATGTGGCTAGTATTGGTACTCAGATTGCGGCAGTCTTTGGTTTTGTGACCAATTTCTTTGAGATGGCAACGGGTGGTAGTTACGAAAGTAACTTCATTCCGCATCTCTTCCTTCATACCTGGAGTTTGGCTCTAGAAGTGCATTACTATGTGCTATGGGCACTTTTGGCATGGTTTTTGGCTAAGAGGGCTAAGACTGTTGGGAAATACCGAGGTATGCTCTTCCTGGCATCCAGCGGACTCTTTCTCTTTACCTTCTTGTCTATGTTCATCCGCGCCTTTCTGACAGCCAATTTCTCAACCATCTATTTCTCAAGCTTTACTCACATCTTCCCCTTCTTTGCGGGATCCTGCTTAGCGACGGTGACAGGAATTGCCAATGTCAGTCCTAATTTCACACGGATGGTACAATCTTGGAGCATGAAAAAGACACTATCAGTCTTGGGTGGAAGCTTTGCCTTCTTGTTTGTGGTCAGTCTTTTCTTGCCATTTGATAGCTTATGGACCTATCTATTTGGCTTTCTAGCAGCGACAATCGCAGCTTGTGCTATGATTCTATCGGCCCGCATTCTCCATGAAAAGACGCCAGACAAAAAAGAACCAGCCCTCCTCAATTTCTTGGCAGATACCAGTTATGGCGTTTACCTTTTCCACTGGCCTTTCTTTATCATCTTCTCTCAACATTTGGGAAATATGATGGCGGCTATTGTGACGACTATTCTATCCTTGATTTTGACAGCTTTATCTTTCTATATCTTAGAGCCAACCATTGCAGGGAAGGAACCTCGTGTCTTTGGCATGAAGATGGATCTGAGTTTTTTGACCAAGCCGATCTTTTATCTTATGATTCCTTTAGCCTTGCTGATGATTGGAATTTCGTCCTTTGCGCCAACAGTCGGGGCCTTTGATGAGAGCCTGGTTGTAAGTGGCCTCAATCAAGCAGATAGCAAAATGCAGGTTACACGGACGCAAGTGGACAATGCGACTGCAACAGACTATAACGTCTCAAATGGTGTGACTATGATCGGAGATTCGGTCAACTTGAGGGCACAGGATTACTTGACAAATGCGATCCCTGGGATCCAGATTGATGCTGTAGTGAGCCGTCAGTTAGAAAATGGGATGAAGGTTTTCGAGACGGATATCTCCAATAAAGTTCTCCTTAAAAATGTGGTCATTGCCCTAGGAACTAACACCGTCAGCAACTACAAAGAGCTACTGGATCAGTATGTTGAAAAACTACCAAAAGGTCGTCGTTTGATTCTTGTGACACCATATGACGGTCGTTATGCGAGTGATCAGTCCAGTGAATCGGTCCAAACCCGTCTCTATGAGTTGGAATTGGCTAAGAAGTACGACTTTATCACCATTGCGGATTGGTACCAAGTGGCGGTGGAAAATCCAAACATTTGGGTCGGAACTGACTCGGTTCACTTCAATATGGAAACAAATGGTGGGGAGCTCTATGCCCAAACAGTTAAAGAAGCCCTAGATAAAGCGGAAAAAGGTCCGGTTAAGAAGTAGGTAGACTTCTTTGAAATTGCAATAAAACAAATAAATTAAACAGAATAAAAGCAACTTTTTACTTGTGGAAGGTTGCTTTTTTTAGTAAAATATAGAAAACGCTTACAAAAATTAAATGAAAATGTCACTTTGTGAAGAAAAAATTTTTAAAATAATTTCTTCACAATATAGCTAAAGAAAACCTAGTGAAAAGAGTGTATAGATAAAAACTTCACAAACTTATAGAAAAATCTTTGTGAAAGTTGCTTGGAAGTGTTTACAAAAATCTCAAAATAGAGTACAATTATATTGTGAAATAATTAACAAAACGAAATTTCTTACACTATTCTTGAAAATTTCCGAAAACATGAAAAAGTTCTAGAAAAGGATAAGGGTTTCAAACATTGGAGGAAAGCATCAAATGGCTGATAAAAAAACTCTCTCACCTGAAGAAAAGAAACTCGCTGCTGAAAAACACGTAGACGAGTTGGTGCAAAAAGCGCTGGTGGCGCTTGAAGAAATGCGCAAATTGAATCAGGAACAAGTGGACTACATTGTTGCGAAAGCATCTGTAGCTGCTCTTGACGCACACGGTGAACTCGCTCTTCATGCATATGAAGAAACTGGTCGTGGGGTCTTTGAAGATAAAGCGACCAAGAACTTGTTCGCTTGTGAACACGTTGTAAACAACATGCGTCACACGAAGACAGTTGGTGTCATTTCAGAAGATGACGTCACTGGTTTAACGCTGATTGCTGAGCCAGTTGGTGTTGTCTGTGGGATCACTCCTACAACAAACCCTACTTCAACAGCAATCTTTAAAGCATTGATTTCCTTGAAGACACGGAACCCTATCGTCTTTGCCTTCCACCCATCTGCTCAAGAATCATCTGCTCATGCGGCACGAATCGTACGCGATGCAGCAATTGCAGCTGGAGCACCTGAGAACTGTGTGCAATGGATTACCCAACCTTCTATGGAAGCAACCAGTGCTCTTATGAACCATGAAGGAGTTGCGACCATCCTTGCGACCGGTGGTAACGCCATGGTAAAAGCTGCTTATTCTTGTGGAAAACCAGCTCTTGGGGTTGGTGCCGGAAACGTTCCTGCTTACGTTGAAAAATCAGCCAATATCCGCCAAGCAGCACACGATATCGTCATGTCTAAATCATTTGACAACGGTATGGTCTGTGCGTCTGAACAAGCGGTTATCATCGATAAAGAAATCTACGATGAGTTTGTTGAAGAGTTCAAATCTTACCACACTTACTTTGTCAACAAAAAAGAAAAAGCCCTTCTTGAAGAGTTCTGCTTCGGTGTAAAAGCGAACAGCAAGAACTGTGCGGGTGCGAAATTGAATGCGGACATCGTTGGGAAACCAGCAGCATGGATCGCTGAACAAGCTGGCTTCTCAGTCCCAGAAGGAACCAATATCCTTGCGGCAGAATGTAAAGAAGTTGGTGAAAAAGAACCGTTGACTCGTGAAAAATTGTCACCAGTCATCGCTGTCTTGAAATCTGAAAGCCGTGAAGACGGAATTAACAAAGCTCGCCAAATGGTTGAATTCAACGGTCTTGGTCACTCAGCAGCCATCCATACTGCTGATGAAGAATTGACCAAAGAATTTGGTAAAGCAGTCAAAGCTATTCGTGTTATCTGCAACTCTCCTTCGACTTTCGGTGGTATCGGGGATGTTTACAATGCCTTCTTGCCATCATTGACACTTGGATGTGGTTCTTACGGACGCAACTCTGTTGGGGACAACGTTAGTGCCATCAACCTCTTGAATATCAAAAAAGTCGGACGCCGGAGAAATAACATGCAATGGATGAAACTTCCTTCAAAAACATACTTTGAACGTGATTCAATTGAATACCTACAAAAATGTCGTGATGTTGAACGTGTCATGATCGTTACAGACCACGCTATGGTAGAGCTTGGTTTCCTTGATCGTATCATCGAACAGCTTGACCTTCGTCGCAACAAGGTGGTTTACCAAATCTTTGCAGACGTAGAACCAGATCCAGATATCACAACTGTTGAACGTGGTACAGAGATCATGCGTGCCTTCAAACCAGATACGATCATTGCTCTTGGTGGTGGATCACCAATGGATGCGGCCAAAGTAATGTGGCTCTTCTACGAACAACCAGAAGTGGACTTCCGTGACTTGGTTCAAAAATTCATGGATATCCGTAAACGTGCCTTCAAGTTCCCATTGCTTGGTAAGAAGACGAAATTCATCGCTATCCCAACAACATCTGGTACAGGATCTGAAGTAACGCCATTTGCCGTTATCTCTGATAAAGCAAACAACCGTAAATACCCAATCGCAGACTACTCATTGACTCCAACAGTTGCCATCGTAGACCCTGCCTTGGTATTGACAGTTCCTGGATCTGTTGCAGCAGACACTGGTATGGACGTCTTGACGCACGCGACAGAAGCTTACGTATCACAAATGGCTAGCGACTTCACAGATGGTCTTGCTCTTCAAGCTATTAAACTTGTCTTCGAAAACTTGGAAAGCTCAGTCAAGAATGCGGACTTCCATTCACGCGAAAAGATGCACAATGCATCAACTATCGCAGGTATGGCCTTCGCCAATGCCTTCCTCGGTATTTCTCACTCAATGGCCCACAAGATCGGTGCGCAATTCCACACGATTCACGGACGGACCAATGCGATCTTACTTCCATATGTTATCCGCTACAACGGTACACGCCCAGCTAAGACAGCTACATGGCCTAAGTACAACTACTACCGTGCAGATGAAAAATACCAAGATATCGCTCGTATGCTAGGACTTCCATGCTCTACTCCAGAAGAAGCCGTTGAAGCTTACGCAAAAGCTGTATACGAACTCGGTGAACGCTGTGGTATCGAAATGAACTTCAAAGCACAAGGAATCGATGAAAAAGAATGGAAGAAACATTCTCGTGAATTGGCCTTCCTTGCTTACGAAGATCAATGTTCACCAGCTAACCCACGTCTTCCAATGGTAGACCATATGCAAGAAATCATCGAAGATGCTTACTATGGTTACAAGGAACGCCCAGGACGTCGTAAATAAGACGCTAACGAATTACTGATGTTTATCAGCTACCCCTACTCTTTCGAGTGGGGGATTTTTGATGGGATTTTCAAATTTTATGCTGACTATGGAAATTGTAAAATCGACTTTATCTTGGCGATTTAGAGTTGGAATTCTCTTTCTTTCATAGAAAATTAGACTTTTTTCAAAAATCTGTGCTATTTTTATAGCATTGCGAGCTAATTTATGTTACCCTATAATGTGTGAATCTGCTTGTAGTTGAAGGGTTATGATAGCTTTTCAGTTATAGGAAACAAATAATAAGGAACCAAGAAAGGAGGCCATCTCATATGGAGTTAGAAGGTGAAGTGCAAGGAAGACAAGATCAGGCACAGAAAATTATTGACATGCCCCAACGAGATCAGGGAACTTCCACTTCAGAAAATCAGCCATCATCTGCTTCGGTGGTCTCCATGTATGGGCAGGAAAGGCCTGGTCAAGGTAGTGGGCATTCGTCCAGCATTTCTAGCCTCCATCAGCAACTGGCAGGAGCATCTGGGACCCAGACTATTCAATTGCGGGAGGAATTGGTGCTGGCAGTAGCACAGAATGCTTCAGCGCAAGCAACTGTGTTTGAGGCAGAGGTCAAGGATAAACTGGAAGAGGCCAAGGAGATGGTTTCCCATAAAGTCGCTGAGGTGTCTCAAATGGCCCACAGTATGGCTCAATTTTTAACAGACGCAGAAGTGGAGCAACTATTAGGGGAGTTCTCCATGGATACTTGTTGGGACCAAGCAGTAGAGGCGGAGAACCTCGCCCAAACGAAGGCCTACTCCACTCGCTTGACAGATTTGGCGGGTCAACTGGAGGCTGCGTCAGCCCAATTGGTGGACTTGGACAAGGGACAAGCAACGGCCTTTGATTTTTCATAAGTAGGAGAAAAAGATGTTAGAGATCCTGGGAGAGGACAGAGAACGAATTGAGGAGCTCCATCGAGAGATTAAAAAGGAGCAAGAGCGGATTGCGATCAGAAGTTTGATTGCAACGCAAAAAGCCTTGATGATGTTGGAAGGGATGAGTTTGCAGGTAACCTTGGGCGGTCAATCCGAAAAGATGCGCTCTTTTGCTACAACGACCCTAGTTAGTGATTTGAAAGATGGATTTACAGGAGGAGCAGCGGACGCGGTAGAAACAGCACTGAAAGCAGTGAAGAAGCCGATTTTATTGAGTCCGATTAAAGGAGGTATGTGATGTACCATTCAGGAAATAGTGAATTAGAACAACTAGAAGATCGACATTACCGCTTCAATCAAAAGCTTAGCGAGTTGGAGTGGGATTATGCGGATATGCGTATGGATGTCCGCCAACATACAGAAAATTTAGTGGACTGGCTGAGTGCCCTACATTTTCAAGCCCCAAGTGCGGAGGCCCAAAGTGGCTTGGAGCGTTTATTTGCCTTGCAAGAAGAGTTTGAGGCAGAACTCAAGCGCTATGAAGAGCGCTTAGAAGAAGAGCGTGAGCGCGAGCAGCAAGAGTACTACAAGCAACGTCAACAATTAGAACAAGGTGATTGAAACATTCCTCTGGTAGAGATAAGAGGAATGTTTTTGTTTGCTCAAAAAACTTTTTAAAATATGCTCATAAATTCTTGTAAGCGTTTGCTTAGTATGTTATAATATTCACAAATAAACGAAAATAAAATGGTTTTATCAAACCAACAAAAAAGGAGTCGCTTATGAAAGCTGCAACCTATGTATCTGCAGGCAATCTGCAACTGCTGGATCAACCAGAACCAGTGATCAAAAATCCAACGGATGCCATTGTGCGTGTCTTGAAGACAACCATCTGTGGGACAGACCTCCACATCCTAGGAGGAGATGTGCCAGCTTGTAAGGAAGGCACAATTTTAGGCCACGAAGGAATCGGGATCGTCGAAGAAGTCGGTGATGCGGTTAATAACTTCAAGGTGGGCGACAAGGTCATTATCTCTTGTGTCACAGCTTGTAACACCTGCTACTACTGTAAACGTAGTCTGCCTTCTCACTGTGAAGATGGTGGTTGGATTTTGGGTCACTTGATCAACGGAACCCAAGCAGAGTATGTCCACATTCCACATGCTGATGGTAGTCTTTATCATGCGCCTGAAACTGTGGATGACGAAGCTTTGGTCATGCTATCAGATATTCTCCCAACGTCTTATGAAATTGGGGTGCTTCCATCTCATGTAAAACCAGGCGATAATGTCTGTATCGTTGGAGCTGGTCCAATCGGCCTTGCGGCTCTCTTGACCGTTCAGTTCTTCTCACCTGCTACGATTATCATGGTGGACTTGTCTGAATCTCGTCTTGAAGCAGCCAAGAAATTTGGGGCAACTCACACCATCTGCTCAAGTGATATCGCTGAAATCAAGGCCTTTATCAATGAAGTGACCGAAGGTCGTGGTGTCGATATCTCCATGGAATGTGTGGGCTATCCTGCTACCTTTGATGTCTGCCAAAACGTCATCTCTGTCGGTGGTCACATCGCCAATGTCGGTGTCCACGGAAAACCGGTTAGCTTCAATTTGGATGATTTGTGGATCAAGAACATTACCCTCAACACCGGTCTTGTCAATGCCAACACCACTGAAATGTTGCTCAATGTCTTGAAATCAGGTAAGATCGATGCAACCAAACTTATCACCCACCACTTCAAACTCTCAGAAGTTGAAAAAGCCTATGATGTCTTTAAACATGCGGGTGAAAACAATGCACTCAAGGTGATTATCGAAAATGACATCAGTGAATGAAGTGGCAACTAATGTTTGTTCATAGTTTTTTTAGACGGACCAGAGATATTCTGGTCCTATTTTCAATCCCAAATAGCAGATGATTCCTTGCAAAATAAATTCATTATCTTATAATAGAAGTGCAGAAAACGATTACATAAAGAGAAAGGTGTGATCTTATGAAACGGTTTTGTTATCATCGTGAATTCTGGATGGACTTCCATTTCTGGATCTTGGTCTTGCTTTTAGCGGCTGTAGCTTTGACGATGCGAGCTCCGCTTTCGGTAGTTAGCCTAGCTTATCTTGCTTTTGTTGGGATTTTGATCCTTCTTCAGGTCTTTCAACCACCTGTATCGACACGTCAGTATCCAGAAGGTAGCTACCATTTCAATTGGACCTTCTATCGCGATACCCGACTGTATATCGATCTCTTTTTACTAGCAGGTCTCTTGGCAGGACCAATTGCTTCATCGGATATGGTCTATTGGATCTTGCTTGGAGCCGTCGTGGGCTCTATCGGCTTTGTATTTGTCGTAAAGGAAAAAGCGACTCAAAAGATGGCCTAGGGAATCATCATGTCCTAGATCTCTGAAACTAGTTTCAGGGATCTTTTTATTTTTTCTAAAATGTGAAACTATAATCCAATTGCACGATTAACATTGTAAGCGCTTCAAAAATAGATTATAATCATTTTACAAGTACTCGAGTTGCCTTATTATCAAAGGAGAAGGAGTTATGTCAAAGATTACAAAAGATGAACTGATTGAACAAATCAAAGATGGCATCATTGTTTCTTGTCAAGCCCTCCCTCATGAACCGCTCTATACAGAAGCAGGAGGAGTCATTCCTCTCTTGGTCAAAGCGGCTGAGCAGGGTGGAGCTGTCGGAATCCGAGCCAATAGTGTCCGGGATATCAAGGAAATCAAGGAAGTGACCAAGTTACCGATCATTGGGATTATCAAACGCGATTACCCACCTGAAGAACCCTTTATCACGGCTACTATGAAAGAAGTCGATGAGTTGGCAGCTTTGGATATCGCGGTCATTGCGCTTGATTGTACCAAACGTCCGCGTCATGATGGGCTTTCGATTAGTGACTTTATCCATCAAGTCAAAGAGAAATATCCTGACCAACTCTTGATGGCTGATATCTCTACTCTGGAAGAAGGATTGACAGCTGTCGAAGCGGGAGTGGACTTTGTCGGAACGACCCTTTCGGGCTATACGGACTACAGTCCAAAGGTTGATGGTCCAGATTTTGAACTGATTCATCGTCTCTGCCAAGCAGGAGTAGATGTCATCGCAGAAGGCAAGATCCACTACCCTGATCAGGCCAAGAAAATCCATGATCTCGGTGTTCGTGGTATCGTCGTAGGTGGCGCCATTACCCGACCAAAAGAGATTACAGAGCGCTTCGTCGCGGCCTTAAATTGAGAAAACAAAACAGTAGATTGAAGGAGGAGGAGACCGAATAGAGAGTAGTCGAATCTGAAACAAGAACAAGAATAGGCGTCCTCATTGAGGATAACCCCCTGTAAGAGTAATCTTACCGCAATTGTGAGGAGAAATCACATGAAAATGAAAAAAGTATTGTGCTCGTTGGTAGCTGGTGCAGCTCTTCTAGCACTCGCAGCTTGTGGCTCTGGCGGAGGATCAAAATCAGAATCTTCTGGTGGAAATTCTGGTAAAACAGAAATTACCTGGTGGGCATTCCCAGTCTTTACTCAAGAAAAAGCAGAAGATGGTGTCGGAACCTACGAAAAATCAATTATTGCAGCTTTTGAAAAAGCTAATCCAGATATCCACGTGAATTTGGAAACGATTGACTTCAAGTCAGGTCCTGAAAAGATCACAACTGCTATTGAAGCAGGAACTGCTCCAGATGTGCTCTTTGATGCGCCTGGACGGATCATTCAGTATGGTAAAAATGGAAAATTGGCTGATTTGAACGATCTCTTTACCGAAGATTTTGTCAAAGATGTCAATAATGAAAATATCATTCAAGCCAGCAAGGCAGGCGACACAGCTTACATGTATCCAATTAGTTCAGCACCATTCTACATGGCGATGAATAAGAAAATGCTCAAAGATGCAGGCGTGTTGGATCTTGTCAAAGAAGGATGGACAACAGACGACTTTGAAAAAGTCTTGAAAGCCTTGAAAGACAAAGGCTACACACCAGGATCACTCTTCAGTAATGGTCAAGGTGGAGACCAAGGAACTCGTGCCTTCATTGCTAACCTTTACGGCGGTTCTGTTACAGATGAAAAAGTAACCAAGTATACAACCGATGATGCGAAATTTGTCAAAGGTTTGGAAAAAGCTTCTAAATGGATCAATGATGGCTTGATGATGAATGGTTCTCAATTCGATGGTGGAGCAGACATCCAAAACTTTGCGAATGGTCAAACTTCTTACACCATCTTGTGGGCGCCTTCACAAAACGGTATCCAAGCTAAATTGTTGGATGCAAGTAAGGTCGAAGTAGTAGAAGTGCCATTCCCATCTGACTCAGGCAAGCCAAAATTGGAATACCTTGTCAATGGATTTGCCGTCTTCAATAATAAAGATGAAAAGAAAATTGCTGCTGCTAAGAAATTTGTACAGTTCATCGCAGACGACAAAGAATGGGGTCCAAAAGATGTTGTGCGTACAGGAGCCTTCCCAGTTCGTAGTTCATTTGGTAAGTTGTACGATGACAAACGGATGGAAACCATCAGCACTTGGACAAAATACTACTCACCATACTACAACACAATCGACGGTTTTGCAGAAATGCGGACCCTATGGTTCCCAATGTTGCAATCTGTTTCAAACGGGGATGAAAAAGCAGAACCAGCTTTGAAGACCTTTACTGAAAAAGCAAACGAAACCATTACGAAAAAATAATCAGTCTATGAAGCGGACCTAAGTCTTTCATAGAAACGAGAATATGCAGGCCCCTTCGAATCCGTATCTCTCTATTTGGAATGGAACGAAGGGGTCTTCATTCTTTCTGGATCTTCTTTTCTTAAGTCGTAAGATATGTTTAGAAAAGAAAATAGAAAAAGAACACTAGGAGGTGCCTTACTGTGAAGGTAAACAAAATCCGAATGAGGGAGACACTCGTTTCCTACGCATTCCTAGCACCCATTTTACTCTTCTTTACGGTCTTTGTCCTAGCATCCATGATCATGGGCTTTGTGACAAGTTTCTTCAACTATTCTATGACATCCTTTAAGTTTGTCGGTTTAGAAAATTATTCCCGTATGTTTGCGGATAAGGTCTTTGTGAAGTCCTTGATCAATACCGTCATCATCGTTATCGGATCCGTTCCGATCGTAGTATTGTTCTCCTTGTTTGTGGCTTCTCAGACCTACCATCAAAATGCGATTGCACGTTCCTTCTACCGTTTCGTCTTCTTCCTTCCAGTTGTTACAGGGAGTGTAGCGGTTACGGTTGTATGGAAATGGATCTATGATCCACTATCAGGGATTTTGAACTTTGTGTTGAAATCTGGACATGTCATCAACCAAAACATTTCTTGGTTGGGGGACAAACACTGGGCTTTGATGGCCATCATCATTATTTTGTTGACCACTTCAGTTGGTCAACCGATCATCCTCTACATCGCTGCTATGGGAAATATTGATAATTCCCTCGTAGAAGCCGCGCGTGTGGATGGTGCGACAGAACTGCAAGTTTTCTGGAAGATCAAATGGCCAAGCTTGTTGCCAACAACTTTGTACATTGCGATCATCACGACCATTAACTCTTTCCAATGTTTCGCCTTGATCCAATTGTTGACATCTGGTGGTCCTAACTACTCAACGAGTACCCTTATGTACTACCTCTATGAAAAAGCCTTTAAACTCTCTGAATACGGTTATGCCAACACCATGGGTGTCTTCCTTGCGGTGATGATTGCCATTATCAGTTTTGCGCAATTCAAGATCCTTGGAAACGACGTAGAATACTAAAGAAAGGAGCCTCAGATGAAACCAACACAAAAGAAACCCATCACTGCCTTTACAGTGATTTCAACGATCATTTTGCTCCTTTTGACAGTCTTGTTCATTTTCCCATTTTATTGGATTTTGACAGGGGCCTTTAAGTCTCAGCCAGATACCATTATGATCCCACCTCAATGGTGGCCAAAGACACCAACCATGGAAAACTTCCAGCAGTTGATGGTACAAAACCCGGCCCTACAATGGTTGTGGAATAGTGTCTTCATCTCTCTAGCAACCATGCTTTTGGTGTGTATGACCTCTTCCTTGGCAGGTTATGTTTTGGCTAAGAAACGCTTCTATGGGCAACGAATTCTCTTTGCTATCTTTATCGCGGCCATGGCCCTTCCGAAACAAGTTGTCTTAGTTCCATTGGTACGGATTATTAACTTTATGGGAATCCATGATACCCTTGCAGCGGTTATTCTACCATTGGTTGGATGGCCATTCGGGGTCTTCTTGATGAAGCAATTTAGTGAAAACATCCCAACAGAACTCTTAGAATCTGCTAAGATCGATGGTTGTGGAGAGTTGCGAACTTTCTGGAGCGTTGCCTTCCCAATTGTCAAACCGGGATTTGCAGCCCTTGCCATCTTTACCTTTATCAACACCTGGAACGACTACTTTATGCAATTGGTAATGCTGACCTCTCGTCAAAACTTGACTATTTCACTAGGGGTTGCGACCATGCAGGCTGAAATGGCCACCAACTATGGCTTGATCATGGCTGGGGCAGCCCTAGCTGCAGTGCCAATCGTTACGGTCTTCCTCGTGTTCCAAAAATCCTTTACACAAGGGATTACCATGGGAGCGGTCAAAGGATAAGTCGTCTGCTTGGACAAACGATAGTTGTGTACAGATCGGTTTGCTAGGCTGAGAAGTATCGAAAGGATGAGAATATGATATTTGATGATTTAAAAAACATCACCTTTTACAAAGGAATCCACCCCAATCTGGATCAGGCCATTGACTTTCTCTATGAGCATCGGAAGGATTCTTTTGAATTGGGGAGATACGATATTGATGGGGATAAGGTCTTTCTCGTCGTTCAAGAAAATACCCTCAACAAAGCAGAAAATGATCGCTTTGAACACCACAAAAGATATGCCGATTTGCATTTATTAGTAGAAGGGCATGAGTTTTCGAGTTATGGATCTCGTGTGACAGGTGAGGCGCTCGCATTTGATGAAGCATCGGACATCGGTTTTGTCCATTGTCAGGAGTCTTATCCGCTTCATCTAGGCTATCATAATTTTGCGATTTTCTTTCCAGAGGAGCCTCACCAACCCAATGGCTATGCAGGGCAAGAAGATATCGTGAAAAAATATCTATTTAAAATTGCGATCGATTGATCACGTTAGAAAGGAGTGCCTATGTCATCTAAGGGGGCAGGATTGATCAAAACCGTTTTTAACACGGACAATGTAGTGATGCGTATCAGTGAGAAGGTTCTTGACTTGGTAACCGTTAATCTTTTATTTGTGCTAAGTTGTTTACCAGTTCTCACGATTGGAATTGCGAAAATTAGTTTGTATCAGACCTTATTTGCCATTAAGCACCAGCGTCGTGTTCCGGTGATTCGTAGTTATGCGAAGGCTTTTCGGGACAATTGGAAAATAGGCTTGCAACTAGGAAGTTTAGAACTGATTGTTGCAGGTATTTGTCTCTTTGATTTATTCTTATTTTGGGGGCAAACTTCCCTAGCTTTCCAAGCTTTGAAAACCATTTGTTTAGGCCTCTTTCTCTTTCTTGTGTTGATCTTATTGGCTGCTTATCCGATTGCGGCCCGCTACCAATTGGATTGGAAAGAGTGTTTGCAAAAAGCCATGATTGTGACAGGCTTGCATTTTCCTTGGTTCTTTGTCATGGGAAGTGCTCTCTTGCTTCTATGTATGGCTCTTGCAAGCTCAGTTTTAGCTTTCCTATTGGGGCTTATGATCTTTTTCTTGTTCGGCTTTTCAAGCTTGGCTTTTGCACAAGTTGGATTAATGGAAAAGATTTTCGCCCAGTACCAAGAATAAAATGAATTTATTAGTGACAAAAGGAGAAAAAATGTCTGATTTAAAAAAATATGAAGGAGTCATCCCCGCTTTTTACGCCTGCTATGATGACCAAGGAGAAATTAGCCCGGAGCGGGTACGTACGCTGGTAGAATATTTTATCGCGAAAGGTGTGCAGGGCTTGTATGTCAACGGATCCTCTGGCGAATGTATTTACCAGAGCGTGGCCGATCGAAAGCTGATCTTGGAAGAAGTGATGGCAGTAGCTAAAGGGAAATTGACCATCATTGCTCACGTAGCCTGCAACAACACCAAGGATAGCGTGGAATTGGCACGACATGCAGAAGAACTAGGAGTGGATGCCATTGCGGCCATTCCGCCGATCTATTTCCGCTTGCCAGAATACAGTGTGGCCCACTACTGGAATACCATTAGCGAAGCAGCACCCAATACAGATTTTGTCATCTATAATATCCCGCAATTGGCAGGGGTTGCTTTGACACCGAGTCTTTACAAGGAAATGTTGAAAAATCCACGGGTGATTGGGGTCAAGAATTCTTCGATGCCTGTTCAGGACATTCAAACCTTTGCTTCTTTAGGAGGCGACGACCACATTGTCTTTAATGGCCCAGATGAACAATTCTTAGGCGGCCGTCTCATGGGAGCGCATGCTGGTATCGGTGGTACCTATGGTGCGATGCCAGAACTCTTCTTGAAGCTCAATCAGCTGATTGCTGAGAAAGATTTAGAGACTGCGCGTGCCTTGCAGTTTGACATCAATGACATTATCGGAGTCTTGACGTCTGCTCATGGCAATATGTATGCAGTCATCAAAGCGGTTTTGCGCATCAATGAAGGTTTGGACTTGGGATCTGTTCGCTCCCCTTTGACGCCAGTAGTAGAAGCGGATCAAGAAGTGATTCAACGTGCTGCTCAACTCATTCAGGACACAAAAGCCAGATTCCTTTGATCAAAGGAGGTCTAGATGAATCCATATGTTGTAATTGATATCGGAGGGACCAGTATCAAGTATGGTCTAGCCGATGCAAAAGGGCAACTCCTAGAGACCCATGAAATGCCAACGGAGGCCCAAAAAGGAGGACCTCACATTCTTAACATAACAAAGGAAATCGTAGCCCGTTATTTGAAGAAGCATCCCTTGGCAGGGGTTGCGATTTCTTCGGCCGGAATGGTAGATCCTGATAAGGGAGAAATATTTTATGCAGGCCCACAAATTCCCAACTATGCAGGCACCCAATTCAAAAAGGAAATTGAAGAGACCTTTCAGATCCCTTGCGAGATTGAAAATGATGTCAACTGTGCCGGTCTCGCAGAGGTCACTACAGGCCATGCAAAAGGATCGAACAATGCTGTTTGCCTGACGATTGGGACAGGGATCGGCGGTTGCCTCTTGCTCGATGGTCAAGTCTTTCATGGCTTTAGCAATTCAGCCTGTGAGGTTGGCTATCTTCATTTGCCAGACGGTGCCTTTCAGGATCTAGCTTCAACGACGGCTTTGGTCGAGTATGTGGCAGAACATCATGGTGATCCTGTGGAACAGTGGAATGGTCGTCGGATCTTCAAGCGGGCAACGGAAGGAGATAAAATCTGTATGGCTGGAATTGATCGGATGGTGGCCTATCTTGGAAAAGGACTGGCCAATATCGTTTATGTGGTCAATCCAGAGGTCATCGTTCTTGGAGGGGGGATTATGGCTCAGGAAGCGATCCTGAAACCTAAAATCTATCAAACACTGTGTGCGGAACTCGTTCCTAGCCTAGCAGATAAGATCCGTTTGGAATTTGCCCACCATCAAAACGCCGCGGGTATGTTGGGGGCTTACTACCACTTTAGACAAAAACATGGAACATAAAACAAGTCGCGCTGGCGACTTGTTTTTGATTCATCAAAAAAAGCATGAAAGATGAAGAAAACCTGATCTTTCATGCTTTTTAAATAGGGAGACCATATTAAGATTTTCGAGAACGTTGACTAGAAAGCTTTTTGTTTTCCCAGTAGCTGTTAAAGACAATTTCCTTTTGTTCTCGGCTTTTATTAAGGAAATGAGCATAGATCAAATCGACCACAATGAGGAGTGGTAAAATCGCAGAGATTCGATCGATATAGGTACTACTAGGAAGGGGTGCGGCCGGTAACACTTCTGTGAATCCTTGGTGGATAGCAGCAGGATTAGCGGTCACAAGAACCGTCTTAGCCCCTTTTTCTTCGGCATCCAAAAGACTGTCTGTAATGGAATTTGTGCTTCCTGATAATGAGAAACCGATGACTAAACAAGAGGAATCGAGAATACTGGTCGTCCATGTAAACCCATCTTGATCGGTTAGGGCTTCACAAACGACCCCCAGGCGCATAAAGCGCAATTTCATTTCTCGAGCGACTAAACCGGAACTACCAATCCCGAAGAAATAGACTCGGTCCGCTTGATCAATTAGTTCAGCTACCTGATCTAATTGGGAATCTTTTACCAGACTTTCAGTGACGTTACTGATATGGTGGTAGCGTTGCAAGACACTGAGAGTGAGTTCGTCATGCTCTTGCACCTGTTTTTGATTTTTGGTTTCTTCGTTAAAGTGATAGACAAATTCCCGATAGCCAGTGAAGCCACATTTTTGAGAGAAACGCGTTAAAGCTGCCTTTGAGACATGGAGTAACTCCGTTACGCGAGAAGAGGACAGGGAGTGCTGTCGTGCTTCGGATGATAAAAAGTACTGGGCAATGTCGCGTTCCATATCCGTTAACTCAGCTTCGTGGCTGGCGATAATAGTGCGTAAATCTTGATCTTGTTTCACAGCAATCCTCCTTTCTCACGAGATGAAATAACAGGATGCTCCTATAATATATTACACATTATAACATGGGTAACCGCTTTATTCAAGTAAAAGCAAGTAAGAAATACTGAAACTAGGAACAGGATAGGAGAAAAGAAGAGAACGCTACCAATCTTGGCAGTTGGGGCTTGTTGGTTGTCCACAATCTTCTGAAAATTCCCGGTTGGGCCTGAACAAACGATATGAATTGTGGTATAATTTAAGATAATTGTACTGTTGTTGGAAGAACAATAGTTGAATAAGGAGGTGTGACGATGTCGAATGCAACACTCGAGATGATGCAAGAGATCGAGCAAGCCGCTCAGGGCGTGATCGTAGGCTATGAAGCTCAAGTTGAACAAATCCGAACGGATTCACGCGATCGCCTTGCAACAGTGGCACAGCATTACGATGAGGAAACCAAGCAATTGGTCACAGAGGCAGAAAAAAACGCCCAGGAAAGACTCGTCCGTTTAACGAAAGATCTGGAAGAAACGGTTGCGCGCAATGATGCCAAGGTACAAGAGGCGATGACCGATAAACGAGCTGGGTTAGTTGAAGCCATTGTAGAAAAGGTGGTAGCAAGCTATGGCCGTTAGTCAGATGCAAAAACTGTCCCTCATCTTGCCCAAAGATGACTTGGACAGTCTCCTACTAGCGCTACAGTCTGAGGCAAAAATCCAGATTTATGACCTCAGTGAACAGGAAGAATGGCAGGCTGCCTTTGAGGCAAATACCTTGTCTCAACCCTTGACAGAGGACAATCGTCAAGCCTTGGTAGAGCTGCAAAAACGTCAAGAACAAGTTGAAAAAATGATTCAGACTCTAGAGCCCTACATGCCTGAGAAGAAGGCTCTGCAAGCTCTGAAGGAAGAACCCTTAAGCTTGTCTTTTGATGACTTGCAGGCTCACGGGATGATTCGAGACGAGGATCTCCTATTGACCAAGTTGAAACGTCAATTGCGCGTGTTAGACAAGGCTCGTCAGAAGATTGCGGATGCAAAGGGAGAGATAGAGCGCTTAGAAAAATGGCGACCGTTAGAGGTGACACCAGCTGCCCTCGCTACTTTTCACTATGTGCATGGCTTGATCGGGACGATTCCGAATAGTGATACAGACGCTGTTCGTTCTTCCTTAAAAGCTCATCCAGAGCTGGAGTTAGAAGAAGTCTTTACGTCTGAGACTGAACACGGCTATGTCATCTTGTATCGTTCGGGAGACCGTGTAGCTGTTCAGGAACTTCTGGAAGAACATGGGTTCAAAGAATTGGACTATGAAGAAGAGCAGGTCCCGGCCGCCTACTTGGATCGCCTAGAAGGGGAAATCAAAGAGCAGGAAGCTGTAGTTGCAGCCACCCTAGCCGAGTTGCAAAACTCCCAGAAGGAGTTGGACCAGCTCAAGTACCAGATGGATTACTTGTTGAGCTTGGGAGCTCGTGAGGAAGCCAAGGCGCTTCTTGCCAGCACGCAAAGTTTGGTAGCCTTAGAGGGTTGGATTGAAACATCCCAAGTGGCCTCATTACGAGACTTCTTGCAAGAAGGCTTTGGATCTCGGGTCCTACTAGAGACACGAGATGTGACGGAAAAAGATTGGGATGACGTTCCGATCCAGTTGCGAAATAATGCCTTGGTAGAGCCTTTTGAATTAGTCACAGAGATGTACGCCCTACCTAAGTATTACGAGCAAGATCCGACACCGATCGTTTCTCTCTTCTACTTTGTTTTCTTTGGCATGATGGTCGCAGATATCGGTTATGGACTGTTACTAACGGTAGCGACAGGCTTTGCCCTTAAAGCCTTCAAGCTCAAGCCTGGTACAGCGAAGAACCTTCGTTTCTTCAGTCTCCTCGGGATTTCAGTTGCCCTTTGGGGTGTGGTCTATGGCTCTTTCTTTGGATTTGAGATGCCTTTTGCCCTGATCAGTACGACCAGTAACGCCATGACCATCCTGATCCTTTCAGTGGTCTTTGGTTTTGTCACTGTCTTAGTGGGCCTCTTCCTAGGAGGGATGAAAAATATTCGCCTCAAAGACTACACGGAAGCCTATAATGCTGGCTTTGCTTGGGTCTTGATCCTACTTGGTTTAATGCTTCTAGCAGTAGGCAATATCTTGCCAGGAATGAGCCTTCTAGTTCCGATCGGCAAGTGGCTGGCTATTTTGAATGCCATTGGGATCTTGATTGTTTCCATTGTCAGTGCCAAGAAGCTATCTGGTCTAGCCTCTGGTCTCTTTAACCTCTACAATGTTAGTGGGTATGTTGGAGACTTGGTCAGCTTCACCCGTTTGATGGCCTTGGGCTTGTCTGGAGCTAGTATCGGTTCGGCCTTTAACCTCATTGTCAATCTCTTCCCACCGCTTGGACGGTTTACGGTAGGGCTTCTGCTCTTTATCGTCCTACATGCCATTAATATGTTCCTGTCCTTCTTGTCAGGATATGTGCATGGAGCCCGTTTGATCTTTGTGGAGTTCTTCGGTAAGTTCTACGAAGGAGGAGGCAAGCCATTTCGTCCTCTCAAACCTTCTGAACGCTATATTAAAACAAAAAAATAAGTATTATCTTTAATAAATAGGAGTATATTCATGGAATCTTTAGCATCATATTTTTCAGCCCATGGGGGCGCCTTCTTTGCAGCATTTGGTGTAGCGATCGCCGTTGCACTTAGTGGAATGGGATCTGCCCTTGGGGTTGGTAAAACGGGTCAAGCAGCAGCAGCGCTCTTGAAAGAACAACCTGAAAAATTTGCCCAAGCCTTGATTTTGCAATTGTTGCCAGGTACACAAGGTTTGTACGGTTTCGTTATCGGGATCTTGATCTGGTTGCAAATTAAGCCAGATATGCCACTTGAAACAGGGGTTGCTTACTTCTTTACAGCTCTTCCAGTTGCGATCGTTGGTTATTTCTCAGCCAAACACCAAGGAAATGTTGCGACAGCAGGGATGCAAATCTTGGCCAAACGCCCTGAAGACATGATGAAAGGGGTTATCCTTGCGGCCATGGTTGAAACCTACGCCATCTTGGCCTTCGTTGTGTCCTTCCTATTGACCCTACGCGTCGGCTAAGACCTAGCTTTGATGGATTCGCCTCGCGAGGCGAAAAACACAAGACGCATGCAATAGGAGAAAAAACGATATGGATGAACAAACCCAATTAAAGGATTCAATCTTGGCCCAAGCCCACGAAAAAGGGCGTAAACTCTTAGAAGAGGCCAAGGAAACCATCCTAAAAGAAGAGACTGCGCAAGAAGAGCGTTTGATTCAAGATAAACTCAATCAACGCTCCGAGCAGCTCAAGCGGATTCAACGTCAATTGCAACGTGAAACCCAACAAATCGAAAATAAAAAACGCCAATCAACCCTTGTCACCAAGCAACGAGTCTTAAAGGATCTCTTTGCAGATGCTTATGAAGCGATGGTGGCTTGGCCCCTTGAAAAGGAAATGCAGTTTGTAGATGCGGTCTTAGAGCGCTATCAGGGACAAGTTGTGACCCTGACCTTCGGGGCGGTGAGCGCTGCTAAATTTGATTCAGCAGCTCTCGAGAGATTGAAGCAGACGCATCAGAATGTGACAGTTGCAGATGCAACAATCCCAGCTCAAGCAGGCTTTGTCCTGTCGGTTGGGAAGATTGATGACAACTATCTCTACCGTGATTTGGTGGATTCCATTTGGGAGCAAGAAAGCTACCAGATGGCAGCCAGCATTTTCACAGATGAAGAGAACTAGGAGGTTGCAATGAGCGAACGGACCTATTCTCAAGTCAATACAGGAATCAGCGTACGTGAGGCTAGTTTTGTCAGTCCCAGTCAGTTCGAGCAGTTGCTTGCAAGTCCCTCCAGCGAGAGTCGAGAAGTCTTGCTACAAGGTACACCTTATGCTTTAGATAGCAAGGAGATCAAGGATTTAGCAGCCCTTGAAGCCCGCCTGATGGCAGCCTTGTTGGCAGAATACCAATGGGCTTTCGAAGTGGCCCCTGAGTCAGACTTGGTTAGCCTTTTTACCTTGAAATACACCTATCATAATCTCAAGGTTTATCTAAAACACAAGGCGACAGAGCGCAAGTTAGGGCACTTATTGATCCCTATCGGCCCTTATTCTCTCGATGTGCTCGAGCATTTGGTGGCGACCTTTTCTGCGGAGCATTGTCCGGCCTTTATGGCGGAAGAAGTGGCTGCAACCTGGCAAGAATTCCAAGACTATCAGGACTTGCGGGTTCTCGAAATCGGGATGGATTTAGCTTATTTTAAACACCTGAGATACTTAGGGGACAGTCTAGATCATCCAATTCTGAAGCAGTTGGTGGACGTGACCATTGACTTTTACAATGCGATTACGGTCAAGCGGGCCTTGGATCAGCAAAAACCGCATAGCTTTATGCACCAATTACTTTCAGATGAAGGGAGCCTCAGTGCCCATCAGGTGATCGACCTGCTAGAATCCGGTCAGTGGTTGACCTGGTTTTATCAAGTCAATCCGCTGGAGTACGATCTCGCCTTAGAGACTTATGAAGAAAAGATGCGCACCGGTCAACTAAAGACCGTAGAGTTGGAGTATTTAGAAAGTTTGGTGAAATTCAGTCTTCTAGATGCTGGCCGTTTTGAAGTCGATGGACCACTCCCTCTTGTTCGTTATCTTTACGGAAAAGAGTTAGAGGTGACCAACCTTCGTTTGGTCCTCTCTGGTTTGGACAATGGTTTTCCGCTAGCAGAAATC
This sequence comes from Streptococcus sp. SP1, assembly GCF_030440005.1. Classification (NCBI taxonomy): domain Bacteria; kingdom Bacillati; phylum Bacillota; class Bacilli; order Lactobacillales; family Streptococcaceae; genus Streptococcus; species Streptococcus sp. SP1. The sequence continues at coordinate 14,707 of NZ_JAQFJJ010000012.1, read as the reverse complement.
AAAGAAAGGATGAGACCGATTTATGGACAAACAGACCTATAAGATCGCCGTTGTGGGCAATCGGGACGCCATCCTTCCTTTTCGCCTGATTGGCTTTCAAACCTATCCGGTCACAGAGCCACAAGAAGCGATCAATACCTTGCGAAAACTCAGTCGGGAAAACTTCGGGATTATTTACCTGACAGAGGATATTGCTCAGGCCATTCCAGATACAGTAGCTTTTTACGACCAGCAGCTGACACCGGCTCTGATCCTTATCCCGACCCATAGAGGGACTACAGGACTGGGCCAACAGCGGATTCGTGATAATGTCGAAAAAGCAGTAGGACAGGATATTTTATGAGAACAAATGAATTTGGTCAAGCGATTGGCGATGCACTGCCGGATTTTACACCGGGGCGTCTGCCAGCTATTGAGCGGATCGAAGGTCGCTATACCGTGATCGAGCGCCTCTCAAAAGAAAAACATGGAGCAGATCTTTATCAGGTCTACGGGCCGGACTCTCCAGCAGCTATGTGGACTTTTCTGTTCAAAGGCCCTGCCCGCAATGAGGAGGAGTGGGACCACTTATTAGATGATCTCATGACAGCCCAAGGTCGCTTTTACTATGCGATTGTAGACAAAGATTCAGGCAAGGCTTTGGGGACTTTCTCTCTCATGCGGATCGATCAAGCCAACCGGGTGATCGAAGTCGGAGCAGTGACCTACTCGCCAGCGCTCCAAAAGACACGCATGGCTACGGAAGCCCAGTATCTGTTAGCGCGCTACGTGTTTGAAGATTTAGGCTACCGCCGCTATGAGTGGAAATGCGATGCCTTAAACCAAGCATCTCGCAAAGCAGCTGAGCGCTTAGGGTTCACCTATGAAGGCTGTTTCCGTCAGGCTGTTGTTTATAAAGGTCGGACCCGTGATACAGACTGGTTGTCCATCATTGACCAAGAATGGCCAGAAATCAAACATCGACTAGAAGCTTGGTTGGATCCAAGCAATTTCGATGCCAATGGCCAACAAAAGCAATCTCTAAGAGAGATAGCAAAAAAGTAAAACAAAGAAACAAAGGATTCCCAGGAGGAATACATGACTCAAGGAAAAATTATCAAAGTTTCCGGTCCCTTGGTGGTTGCATCAGGGATGCAGGAGGCCAATATCCAAGACATTTGCCGGGTCGGCGATCTTGGTTTGATTGGCGAAATTATTGAGATGCGGCGGGACGAAGCCTCTATCCAAGTATATGAAGAAACGTCTGGAGTTGGTCCAGGAGAACCAGTGGTAACAACCGGAGCTCCCCTTTCTGTTGAATTGGGACCAGGCTTGATCTCTCAGATGTTTGACGGGATCCAACGCCCCTTGGAACGCTTCCAAGAAGTTACTGCCAGTGACTTTTTGGTTCGTGGGGTGCAAGTTCCAAATCTAGATCGGGACACCAAATGGGCCTTTGAACCAAGCGTGACAGAAGGAACAGAGGTGGTTGCAGGAGACATCGTCGGTACCGTTCAAGAGACCAATATGGTGGAGCACCGCATCATGGTGCCCTTTGGTGTGAGTGGACGTGTGACCAAGATCGCAACAGGTTCTTACACAGTAAAAGAGCCGGTTTATGAGATCGAGCAGGCAGATGGTAGCCTCTTTACTGGTACTTTGATGCAAAAATGGCCGGTTCGTCGAGGCCGTCCCTTTGCACAAAAACTCATTCCAGTAGAGCCTTTGGTCACGGGTCAACGGGTCATCGATACCTTCTTCCCTGTGACTAAGGGTGGAGCTGCAGCTGTTCCTGGTCCTTTCGGAGCTGGAAAGACAGTTGTGCAACACCAGGTAGCCAAGTTTGCCAATGTAGACATCGTAATTTACGTTGGTTGTGGGGAACGTGGAAATGAAATGACGGACGTTCTGAATGAATTTCCAGAATTGATCGATCCAACGACTGGTCAATCCATCATGCAACGGACTGTTCTGATCGCCAACACTTCGAACATGCCAGTAGCGGCGCGTGAAGCTTCCATCTACACAGGGATTACCATCGCCGAATACTTCCGTGATATGGGCTATTCCGTTGCCATCATGGCGGACTCTACTTCTCGTTGGGCAGAAGCTCTCCGTGAAATGTCTGGTCGTCTAGAAGAAATGCCAGGGGATGAAGGTTACCCAGCCTATCTTGGTAGCCGGATCGCCGAATACTACGAGCGTGCAGGTCGGGTCAAGACACTTGGAACCACTGCGCGTGAAGGTTCGATTACCGCCATCGGTGCCGTTTCCCCTCCAGGTGGAGACATTTCAGAGCCGGTGACCCAAAATACCTTGCGGATTGTCAAGGTCTTCTGGGGACTAGATGCTCAATTGGCTCAACGTCGTCACTTCCCAGCCATCAACTGGTTGAGTTCTTATTCGCTTTACCAAGATGAAGTCGGTCGCTATATCGATCTACATGAACAAATCAGCTGGTCTGAAAAAGTGACCCGCGCTATGAATTTGCTTCAAAAGGAAAGTGAATTGCAAGAAATCGTCCGCTTGGTTGGTCTAGATTCCTTATCTGAAAAAGACCGCTTGACCATGAATGCGGCCAAGATGATCCGTGAAGACTACCTGCAACAAAATGCCTTTGATGAGGTCGATACCTATACCTCTTTCAGCAAGCAGGTGGCCTTGTTGACCAACATTTTGACCTTTGATCAAGAAAGTCAAAAAGCACTAGAATTGGGAGCTTATTTCACAGAAATCATGGAAGGAACCGTGGCTCTTCGAGACCGTATTGCCCGGAGCAAGTTCATCCATGAGGATCAGTTGGCAACCATTCAAGCCCTGAAAGAAGAAATCGTAGAAACCCTACACCAAATCGTCGCAAAAGGAGGAGTAGACAATGAGCGTGATTAAAGAATACCGTACTGTCAGCGAAGTTGTTGGCCCCTTGATGATTGTCGATCAGGTCGAAGGGGTTCACTACAATGAACTGGTAGAAATCAAGCTTCATGACGGAACGACCCGTCAGGGACAAGTCCTCGAAGTCCAAGAAGACAAGGCCATGGTCCAGCTCTTTGAAGGATCTAGCGGGATCAATTTGGAAAAAGCCAAGGTCCGCTTTACTGGACGTCCCCTAGAACTTCCTGTGTCTGAAGACATGGTCGGACGCATCTTTAACGGGATGGGCAAACCCATCGATGGCGGTCCAGAGATTATCCCAGAGAAGTACTTGGACATTGATGGACAAGCCATCAACCCTGTTTCGCGGGACTATCCAGATGAATTTATCCAGACAGGGATCTCAGCCATTGACCATTTGAATACCTTGGTTCGGGGACAAAAACTCCCAGTCTTCTCAGGTTCTGGTCTTCCTCACAAGGAGTTGGCGGCTCAGATTGCTCGTCAAGCGACGGTTCTTAATTCTGAAGAAAACTTCGCCGTGGTCTTTGCGGCTATGGGAATTACCTTTGAAGAAGCCGAGTTCTTTATGAACGACCTTCGGGAGACAGGTGCGATTGACCGCTCTGTTCTCTTCATAAATCTAGCCAATGACCCAGCTATCGAACGGATTGCGACTCCTCGGATCGCCTTGACAGCTGCTGAATATTTGGCCTATGAAAAAGACATGCACGTCTTGGTTATCATGACAGATATGACCAACTACTGTGAAGCCCTTCGGGAAGTCTCCGCTGCCCGCCGGGAAGTTCCAGGTCGTCGGGGCTATCCAGGTTACCTTTATACCAACCTCTCAACCCTCTACGAACGTGCAGGACGCTTGGTTGGAAAGAAAGGATCTGTGACCCAAATCCCGATCCTCTCTATGCCAGAAGATGACATCACCCACCCCATCCCTGACTTGACAGGCTACATCACCGAAGGTCAGATTATTCTGTCCCGCGATCTCTATAATAGTGGTTACCGCCCACCGATTAATGTTCTTCCATCCCTTTCTCGTTTGAAGGACAAGGGTTCTGGTGAAGGCAAGACTCGGGAAGACCATGCGGCGACTATGAACCAGCTCTTTGCGGCCTACGCCCAAGGGAAACAAGCCAAAGAACTGGCTGTAGTGCTTGGGGAGTCTGCCTTGTCAGATACCGACAAGCTCTATGTTAAATTTACGGACCGCTTTGAGCAGGAATACATCAATCAAGGTTTTACCACCAATCGGACGATTGAGGAAAGTTTGGATCTCGGTTGGGAACTCTTATCCATTCTTCCAAGAACAGAGCTTAAACGGATCAAGGATGAGATGATTGACAAGTATCTGCCAAACAAAGAGGATTAGCCTATGGCACGATTAAATGTAAAACCAACTCGGATGGAGCTTAATATTCTCAAAGAGCGCCTCAAGACAGCAACCCGAGGGCACAAGTTGCTCAAGGATAAGCGGGATGAACTCATGCGCCGTTTTATTGAAGCTGTGCGTGAGAATAATCGTCTGCGCCAAAAAGTAGAGGCAGCGCTGGTGGGCAATATGCAAGATTTCGTGATGGCCAAGTCCTTAGAGAGCGACCTCATGGTGGAAGAAATCTTTGCCGTTCCTACGCGAGAAGTGATGCTTCATATTGAGGAAGAAAATGTCATGAGTGTGCGCGTGCCCAAGCTCCATGCTCGTATCGATAATCCATACGGAGATGATGAAGGGGACGTGGTTTATAGCTACTTAGCCTCCAACAGTCAAATGGATAGCACGATCCAAGAAATGGGGGATCTACTCCCAGATTTGCTCAAGTTAGCGGAAATCGAAAAAAGCTGCCAACTCATGGCAGATGAAATCGAGAAAACCCGCCGTCGAGTGAACGGACTCGAGTATGCGACTATCCCAGACCTCAAAGAGACCATCTACTATATTGAAATGAAACTCGAAGAAGCCGAACGCGCCAACCTCGTCAGAATCATGAAGGTAAAATAAGATACAAAGCCGTTAAGCAACTCAAAGGAAAATAGGGAGCAGGACAGAAGCACTGTTGTATAGAATGCTTCGTTGTCCTGCCCCCACAAGGTTGATTAGGATTTTTCCGAGCTCTTAAAGCGAGAGAAAAATCCAGTCAGCTACTGTGCCTTTGAAGTTAGTACTATTACAGTTTGTGTTTTTCACACAGCATTTAGGGCGTGTTCAGTTATAAGATACTAAGGCTGTAAAAAACAAAGTGAAAATAGGAAATTCTTGCAGTGAGCGATGCTCACAAGAGAATTTATCTTTTTCACACAACTTTTCAGCCGGCCTCAATTGCTTTAAAAATACAAAACCTCATCAAGAAACCATTCCTAGATGAGGTTCTTTTGCACCCTCGTACTCTTCTTCCATTACCCTATTTTTATGTTACTAGTTTGTAACAATGTGACAAGAAAGACGAAATATTACAAGAAAAATACAGTTTTGTTAAATAGACAAAAAGACCTTTTATTATTTTTAAATTGTGATAAGATAGAGTAGTAGTTCATTTGTTCAAGAAAATATTGAGCAAAAAAACAAAGAAAAAAGAGGATAAAAGATGAAATTAAAAGTTAATACGAAAGCCTTGATCGCTTCAACAGTAGCTCTTGCAGTGATTCCATTTACAAAAGCCACTGCAGAAACACTTGAAGATTGGGTAGCTCGCTCAGTAGATGAAATCAAACATGATATCCAACAAAGCGGTGAAAACCAACAAACTTATACCATCAAATATGGTGATACATTGAGTTCGATCGCAGAAGCGCTTGGAATCGATGTACATGTGTTGGCAAACTTGAACAACATCAGCAACATGGATTTGATCTACCCAGGTACTGTTTTGAAAACAACAGTAAATGATCAAAAAGAAGTAACTTCAGTTGAAATCCAAACTCCTCAAGCAGGTGCGACAGATGCAACCGTTGCAAGTGCTGACTTGACAACAAACCAAGTGACAGTTGATGACCAAACAGTCGCTGTCAACGATTTGTCTAAACCAGTAAACGAAGATAACAAAGCTGTTCCAGTTGCTCCAGCAGCGGGAACTCAAGAAGCTCCAGCGGAAGCTCCTGTAATTGCTGTCTCAGGAGCAGAAACGCCAACACAACCAGCTGTTCCAGAAATACCAAGCTACGGTGCTCCAGCTGCCAATGTTGAAATTCAAAACCAAGAAGCAGCCCCAGCAGAAGCTCCTCAATCTGCTCCAGCAACAGAAGCACCTGCTGAAACACCAGCTTCTGCTCCTGAAGCTCCAGCAGAGACAGCTCCAGCAGTAGAAACTGCTGCAGCACCTGAAGTGCAACCAGTAGCATCAACTCCAACAACTGGTAACGTTCTTCCAACTGATCCAAATCTTAAACCGCAAGCGGAAGCTTTCCGTCAAGAAATCGCGGCGAAATTTGGTATTACAAATATCGGCGGTTACCGTGAAGGGGATCCAGAAGACCATGGTCAAGGACTTGCAGTAGACGTAATGGTTCCAACAAGTTCTGAACTTGGAGATCAAGTTGCCCAATATGCAATTGACAACATGGATCGTGCAGGTATCTCATACATCATCTGGAAACAACAATTCTACATGCCAGTTGACAACATTTACGGACCAGCTAATACATGGAACCAAATGCCAGACCGTGGTGGAGATACAGCAAACCACTACGATCACGTACATATCTCATTTAATGCATAATAAAACGTTGAACTAGGCCTAGAGCCTAGTTCTTTTTTGTGTGCACAAAAAAGCTGGAAGACGAAACTTCCAGCCGGACAATGGTTATAAAATATGATCGACTTTTTCCACCTGATAAAGGGCAATCGCCATGATAATGGTTAAGACCAGGAGCATAAGAATGGCAGGTGTCCAAGAGTGGAAGAGGGATTTGCTGTAGCCGAAGAGAATGGGGCCAAAAGCAGCAAAGACGTAGCCTCCTGTTTGGGCAAGTCCAGAAAGTTGAGCTGTTTTTTCAGGTGTGCTGGATTTCATGGAGAAAGCGACCATGAGATAAGGGAAGAGCGAACTAACGGAACTTCCAATTAGGGCATTTAATACCAACCAGTAGAAGAAGTTGCTGGTCGGGATTAAGAGCATGGCTACCCCCAGAATCCCTGCTCCGACAACAATCGTAAGCATCAAGCGTCGATTGCGATCGGATAACCGTGTGGTTAAACTTGGGATCGTCAAGGAGAATGGGAGACTGATCAGGGTGAACACGGAGGCAAGTAGTCCAGATTCAACCTTTGAAAGGCCAGCTTGAACAGCCATGGTCGGAAGCCAGGTCATACTTGTGTAGAAAAGCAGTGACTGCAATCCTCCAAAAATCATGATAGCCCAAACATATTTATTGGTATACCACTTGCTACTAGATTCCGTAGTAGCCGACTTTTTTAGATGGTGGTTGTAGCGAAGGTTAGGAATCCAGATGACCAAAGCAAGAGCACACAAGGCTGTCAAGATGTTGACCAAACCTTGCCAAGAAGTGGCTTTGGTGATCGGAACGGCCACAGAAGAGGCGATCGCTGTGGACATCCCCATAGAAGTGATGTACAAGGTGGTCAGAATGCCTAGTTGGCGGGGCCTGTTCGCCTGAATCAGGCTTGGAAGCAGCACATTGAGAAAGGCGATGCCAGCTCCAATCAAGATGGTTCCCAGATAGAGGAAGGGGAGATTGATAATCCGAATGGCAGATCCGATCGTAATCGCGATCAAGACAAGGAAAAAGAGGCGCTCAATCCCCAACTTTTTAGCAAATTGAATCGCAAAAGGTGAGAAAATGGCAAAGGTGAGAAGTGGCAAGCTAGTCAATAGTCCCAGAGAGCTCACATCTACCCCCAAACCAGCAGCGATGTCAGACAAGACCGTCGGAAGCGTAGTAAATGGTGTTCGTAAAACAATCCCAAGCATAATGATGCCCGGGATGAATAGCATAGAATGTGTTTTTTTCATAAATCCTCCTCAGACAAAAATTCCCTTCATTATAACATAGATCGAGCATAAATTGGAGTATTTGTACAAATGAAGGAGAAGGACCGTAGTTCTCTCTGTCGCTCGAACTGCATCAACGTACCTAAGCTCACTAACGTTTGCTAAGGGAATAAGGACCGTAGTTTTCGCTTCGCTCAAACTGCATCAATATCTCTAAATTCGGTTGAACTCTCTGAGTTCACCTCGTTAAGTATTAAAAGGATCGTAGTTCTCACTGTCGTTCGAACTGCGTCAATGTACCTAAGTTCGTCTAAGCCCCTATTGGACTTGACTCACTAAGGTACATAGAAAAAGCCACCGGTTTTGGTGGCTCTTATAGGGAGATTATTATGAAAAAGTTTAGGATTTTCTATCAAACAAAGTTAGGAGGTCTTCATTTGATGGTTTTATTATAAGGCGGTTTGCTTAAAGAAAACTTAAGAAAAGGCGCTGATCGAAAGAATCGGTCTGAAGTCTGAGACGCCTTTATTCGCTGAAGAAATCAATGCCAGTTTTGTTGAGTTCATTGACTCGCAACATGAATTTTGTTTTGATTTGAACAAGCGGGCTTCCGAAATTTTCAAGTGCAATCAAACCTTCCAGGGCTTTTAGGACCTGCTTGGCACGGTAAACCCCTTCCTTGTCATTTAAGCCAAGGAGGGCATAGACCTGCATAAATTCTAACTGCATGGAAATACTGGTATTTAAAATCGGTTTGCGCTTGCGAAGCTGGTTAATTGATTGAAGAAAATTCAGAGCTTCTAAGTAGAGTTCTTTTTTAATAAGATAGTTAGCTAGATTTAACAGTAAAGAGGCCAATGCATTGGCAGAGTAAGCAGAATAACTGCTTTCAAAAAGTTCCAAGGATTCCTTTCGAATCTTAGCGACGACTTCATAGGGCAAGACAGATAAAAGGGCAATGGTGAAGTCTTGCTCAATTTCATTTTGATAGGCAAAAGGCACTTCTTGAGCGATTCGTTGAATCGACACAGGTGCGTCTTCCAGATGGATTTCTTTTCCCATCGCGTTATTGACATTGATTTCAAGCGAACGCAAATAGAGTTGCCAGAGCTCTTTGTTCTCCTCTGCAACAGGTGATTTTTCGTGCTTCAAGCGCTCAATAATGGACAGAAAATCCATGTTTTCTTGATTGATGTGCTTCATCAAAATGGGGCTGAAATTTTGAATGGTTAAGCCAGGATAATGGGACAAAAAGGTGTCCCAATCCACCCCCATAGACAGCAAGAGGCGAGAGAAGGTCTCGATGGTTACTCCTTTTTGAGAACGCTCAAATTGGCTGAGGAACTGAGGAGAGACAATATCTGCAGCGACTTCTTTTAGAGAAAGACCGCGTGCTTCACGAATTTTACGGAATGTTGGACCAAATGACGAAGATGAGGACATAGAGGGACTTCCTTTCAATTAGCATACCATTAGTATACCTCAAAAAGGGATGGAATTAAACTCAGAGTTTAATTTTTGACAAAAAAACTAGAAATTCTTCGATTTTTAAGAAAAATGAAACTATAGTTTACATGGCCCTTTTTTAGGGAGGGATTTTTGATAAAATAAGGTCAATTCTAGAAGATACGCTTATAACAAAAGGAGATTTACAATGACGACACAAGAAATTTTACAACTATTAGATGAAAAGCGCGTGCTAACAGCCCCTGCAGCAGTTGCTTGGGATGAAGTTCAACGGCAACAAAACCGATTAAATCAAGCAGCGAAGAGACTCAATGGGCCAATCACGGTCACACTGGCCCTCAATCTTCTTTTTGCCTTTACGATTTTTCTGTTGGAACAAAGTCACCTGATGCACGGTTTTCTACTGATGCTCGGATTGATGGGTGGGTTGATTGCAATCAAATATTTTGTATTTGTAGTCCCAGCCAAGCAAGCTCTTGCCAATGTCCAGGCTCTTTATAACCAGGAAATCAGCCAACCAGCCTACCAACAAGGGATGCAAGGTTTCCCGCAAAAATTTTACAATTACCACGACCTCTTCCGACTATATAACTTAATCGCAGAAGGCCGTGCCTCTACCTTGCCAGAAGCCTACAATCTGCTTGAAATGCAACAATTCCAAGAAACGCAAGTCAATCTGCAAGAGGAAGCCAATGCTCTACAAGCCGATATTGCACGTAGCTCAAGGGTCAGCGCCGTTGCTAATGTAGTCACTGCTTACAATACTTATCGCATCCACAAAGATATGTAAGAAAAGATAAAAGATAAAAGATAAAAGATAAAAGATGAAAAAGCCCCTCAAGAATTCTGATCGAAAATCAGAGCTCTCGTGGAGGCTTTTTTTATTGTCTTGTAAAAAGTAGTTCCGAACGGCATCCATGTATTTAAGCTTACTGGTGCTCGTAAAGATTATAAGGAACGTAGTTCTCACTGTCGTTCGAACTGCGTCAACGTACCTAAACTCGCTGATGCTCGTAAAGGTACGTAGAAAAAGCCACCGGTTTTGGTGGCTCTTATAGGGAGATTATTATGAAAAAGTTTAGGATTTTCTATCAAACAAAGTTAGGAGGTCTTCATTTGATGGTTTTATTATAAGGCTGATTTCTTAAAGAAAACTTAAGAAAAGACGCTGTTTATAAGAATCGGTCTTAGGTCTGATATTTTTTTACAACAGAAACTATTTATATTTTTTTCTAAATAGAGTTGACAAACCCATCCGAAAGTACTAGAATCTATTTAGAAAGAAATCTAAATAGATTAGAGGAGATAGAGATGAATTTTGCGCAAACATTTAAAGCTTTATCGAATCCGATAAGAAGAAGTATCTTAGAACTGCTAAAGGCGGGGAAATTATCCGCAGGCGATATCGCTGGCCACTTTGATGTAGCAGGAGCGACCATTTCCCATCATTTAAGCCTCCTCAAGCAGGCAGATTTAATTCGAGAGGAAAAAGAGAAGAATTTTATTTACTATGAACTCAATACTTCTGTCTTGGAGGATTTAATGGTCTGGCTCGTTGATTTGAAAGGAGACTCTACTGATGAAAACGAATAAAAAACTATTGCTATTAACTTCTATGGTGATCCTTTTCCCCATGCTTTGGGGGCTGATGATTTGGTCGCAATTGCCTAACCAAATCCCGATTCACTTCAATTTTGCTGGCCAGCCCAATAACTTCCAATCAAAGCCCCTGGCTGTGTTTGGTCTTCCTATTTTCGATCTCATGGTGCATCTATTTATGATCTTTATGATCGGTCGCGATTCTAAGAATAGCGCTATGAATGAAAAAATGATCAGAGCGATTTACTGGTTGACCCCAATCGTTTCCTTAAGTACCTCCTATCTCATCTATAGCAAGGCGCTAGGATCTACTACCAATCCATCAGTTTTTGTTTCGGTTCTGCTAGGGCTCATCTTTGTGATCATGGGCAACTACATGCCCAAGCTAAAAGTGAACCATACGGTTGGAATCCGTCTGCCTTGGACCTTACAGAGTGAAGATAACTGGCACAAAACCCATCGCTTGGCAGGGAAGTTGTGGGTCCTTGGAGGGTTGATCCTTCTACTTGAAGCAGGCCTTCAATTCGCGCTTTCTTATGTACTGGTGCTGGTCATCCTCGCTATTGTCCTTATCCCTGTGATGTACTCTTATCAATTAAGTCGGAAAAATCGTTAGTAGGAAGGAAATTAGGTTTTTAAAGAAAACAACCGGAGAAGAAAACCTATCTGCTGGGATTCTTCCATATGTGGATAATAAAAGTATTTCAGACTGAAGAAAAGTCCATTTTGGACGATTTTCTTCAGTCTTTTTTAAATAAAAAATAGAGAAAGTAAAAAGCTCTTAAGAATAGCGCTACATCAGCATTCCTAAAAGTTTTCACCATATGGTACCCAACCTACAAAATGGCAATGTTGCTATTGCTGGTAGTGTTTGTCTACGTTTTTAGTATTTTTTGTTGATTTTTCCCTCCATTTGTGGTATAGTCGTGACGGCATATAAGCTACTATATAGTAAAAAGGAGATCATTAAATGTATTTTAATAGAAAAAATACAGAACAAAAGAATTGGCGAATGATTAAAAAAGGGAAACATTTCCTATTTGGCTGTTCTCTTGTACTGGCAATCGGAGCTGTGATGGCAGCACCATCCGTTAAAGCAGATGAAGCAGATGCTACGGATGCAAATGGAGTATCTACTTCAGCAAGTGAAAATGAAAGTGCTACGATTACATCTGGAACAAACCCTTCAACGTATTCGGCACCAGCAGAAACAACTGCAACACCTGTAGTAACTACCTCAAATTCCTCAGCGTCTGTGGAATCAAGTTCTACAACTCAAAAAGAATCAGATTCTGTTCAAGCACCAAGCTTAACAACAGTAGCAGATGCATCAGCATTGACTGCTGAAGAAATTTCAAATGTTACAGAAGCAATTAAAGGTTCAAATCCGACTGCAGTTTCTGTTCAAGTAAGTAATGATGGATCTGCAGTAGTTACTTTTGCAGATGGCTCTAGCGCAACATTGTCAGCTTCTCAAACCGTTAAAGTGAAGCCAGAAACTACTTCTACTTCGGAAGCTCCTACACGTTCACGTCGTGCCCTTTCTCCAGTAAATGGAACTACACGCTCTTTTGACTCTGAACTTCAGGATGAAGCTCAAAAGAAAGCAATCTACAGTCCGGGTGTGAAGGGTGAAAAGCAAACTTATCAAGGAACAGTTTGGCTTTACCGTAATGGAACAGTCAATAACGATAACCAAGAAGATGCAAAACGCCTTGGTGGTGTAAATGTCTACCTTCAGTATGTAACTGGTAAAGGTTTTGTGTCACCAGTTTATAAGACAACAAGTGAACAAGATGGAACTTTTGTATTTGACTTGTCTAAACCATTAGCAAACCGCCTAGGAGCAACAGGTGAGTTCAAACTTGCAGGAGACCCTAAGTTTGCTATCCGTACTTGGGCAGAAAATCCAGATCCAACAAAATACACTGTCATCAAATCAGGTGACCAACGTACAGGTTTCCACGGACGTCTTAGCCGTTTGAATGAAACTTGGGATTTCACGGCTGGTATCAACCGTATTGTTGGTGGTCAAGTAGTTCTTCAAGAAAAACCAAATTCTGAAGACTATCTATTGAAACCAGAAGCAGATCGTCAGACAGGTGACCAAGCGGACGGCCAATTTTCACGTAAAGGTGATTATGGTACAATCCGTGGTAAAGTGTGGTACGAACTTCGTGACCCAAGTGGTTCTGACGCACGTATGTATAAAAAAGACAGCTACGATATTAATGCTACAAATGTTAAGGTAGCAGCTTCATACGTTAATGATGAAGTGACACGTCTTTTTGACAAATGGAAAAGTGAACACTCTAATTACAAGCTTGACGATTTCAAGGCTGCTCAAGCTGAAATTATCAGAGATTATGAAGCGAGAAATGGGAAAGGTTCTCATATCGCTGAAACTGTCGTAGTACCAGTTGATAAAGACGGGAACTATCGTATTCCATTTCGTGGTCTTTATGGTGTGAGCGCTACTCAGGCTAATAGCGGTCTTAAAATTTCACATAAGATTTCTGACCAAGAGTTTGGAACACTTGTTAAAGATGAAGATTTAGACAATGAACATCTTATGAAGTGGAATGGAACTATTGGACAAAAACACCGTCACATTAATACGGATTATGTTTATGCCACTGTTCTTGTCAATAACTATGCTATTTGGAGCAATAACTACCAATCAAATATGTTTGAAGGTACGTCTGATGCTGTACTTCCAGTGGGACCTTCATCACTTGCGGCAGCAAATATTTCAAATACAAACTTTGCTCTAATCGCACCACAACCAATGCACGACATCTTGGTGTATGACAACTCTGATCACTTTGCTAAACCAGGAAATACTGCTGAAAGTACCACTGGTGGACTGATGCCGTCACGTGAATACCAAATCCGTTGGTTCAAAAATGGTCAAGCGATTGGAACAGCAACAACTGTAACGTCGACAGCAGATGGAACTGCTAGCTCAGTACCGTTTACTGTGCCATCTGATCTTACAGAAGCAGCTATCTATACGTCTGCTGTATTCCTTCAAGGTGAAAACACAGATGATCTCCATTCAGCTTTGGCACTTGATTCATTTACAGCCGTTCCTAATGAAGATGCAGATAAGTATACTCCAACACCTAAGGACCAAACAGTCAATGTTGGTGAAACTCCAGATCCTAAGAAATCAATTGGTAACGTAGGTGATCTTCCAAGTGGCACTACATTTGAATACAAGACTCCAGTAGATACAACAACACCAGGTGATAAGAGTACAACCGTTGTTGTGACTTACCCAGACGGTTCTAAAGATGAAGTTCCAGTAACTGTTAAGGTAGTAGATCCACGTACCGATGCGGATAAGAACACGCCAACACCTAAGGACCAAACAGTCAATGTTGGTGAAACTCCAGATCCTAAGAAATCAATTGGTAACGTAGGTGATCTTCCAAGTGGCACTACATTTGAATACAAGACTCCAGTAGATACAACAACCCCAGGTGATAAGAGTGCAACCGTCGTTGTGACTTACCCAGATGGATCTAAGGATGAAGTTCCAGTAACTGTTAAGGTAGTAGATCCACGTACCGATGCGGATAAGAACACGCCAACACCTAAGGACCAAACGGTCAATGTAGGTGAAACTCCAGATCCTAAGAAATCAATTGGTAACGTAGGTGATCTTCCAAGTGGCACTACATTTGAATACAAGACACCAGTAGATACAACAACACCAGGTGATAAGAGTGCAACCGTCGTTGTGACTTACCCAGATGGATCTAAGGATGAAGTTCCAGTAACTGTTAAGGTAGTAGATCCACGTACCGATGCGGATAAGAACA